>NZ_AUTN01000069.1:0-112654 GCF_000497955.1 Pseudoalteromonas sp. TAE56 | reverse complement strand
TTGGCTTGCATAATTGCACGGTAAATATCTTTACCTTCTGCGGGCCAGTATAAATCCATAACCAAGGTGTAGTCAGACACCATTCCTTCATTTGCAAAGTCACCATTTGCAGGTGTGTTTAAATCAATAAGTAAGCCTTCTGTTGGAGCGTGGCGAGAAAACGCCATAACACCTGAAGGACCATCACTTAAATCATCAATATTTAATTGAGTAGTGGTGCTATATTGTGTCTCTGCAGTGCCCCAGTTTGTTTCATCTGGATCAAAGTAGCTAAGTACCGAAGGTCCAAAATCAGCTGCTAACGGGTTGTTAGTATCGTCAAAGTTCCATACGGTTACATTTGCTAAGTTGTTGCATGAATAAAGTTCGGTGTCAGTGTCAAGGTGTAGGCACTGACTTGTTCTAGCACGTGCATATTTATCAAGTAGCCACCAAGCTTCAGCTATCGGTTCTACGTTTGAGAATGTAACACTATTAAAAAATAAATCAGGATTCAAAGCTGCTCCTTTAAATAGTGCAACTTCGTAATTATTAGTGGGTTGTATATCCTCAGGTTTAAGTAAAAACCAATCTGGTTGACTTGCAAACATCGTTGTTAAGTCGCTTCCCGATACAGTTACTTTATAAATAGAGTTAAACCCTGGCGTATTTGATGGCTGTCTTTCTACGTAAAAAGCTTTATGGAAGTCTTCTTGAGTAAGTGTGCCGGGTGTCCAGCGCTTTTGTACTAGTTCAGGATTAAGTAATGCTGCGCTAATTGTGCTTGAATGTTTTGCGGCTAAGGCGGTTATTTCGGCTAGCTGCGCATCAGTTGGATAGTTTTCAGAAATAGCGATTTCAGTTTCTGCATCGGGAGCATAACGCCCCATTATCTCATCTATAGCTAGTTTTGTTGCCTCATCGCGTTCATCAATTGTATCGGTTTCAATCGTTTTGTAATCAACAACAGGGGATGATTTATCAGCTAAATTAAAATTAAGCGTTAAGTCCGTAATACCTTTAGCGTAAAAGTCCGGTTGTAAAACAATAGCGCCGTTATCAAGGGTTGTGTAGCTTTCCCCACCGTGTGTATGGCCGCCAAGTACTAAGTCGATACCGGGTACGTTTGTTGCCATATCAGTATCTTGGCCTACACCTAAATGGCTCAACATAATCATGTAATCTACATCATCACTGTATTGGTTTACGATGCTTTGTGCGATTTGTTGCCATTGCCAGCTCATTTTAAACTGTTTAATAAAATCAGGGATCGGATCATCTTGAATAGGTTCATCTAGCTCATTCCATGGCACTGAGGTCATGCCAAACACACCAAGTGTAATACATCCTACTTGAACTTTTGCAAATCCTACGCCTTCAAAATCTTGTAGTTGCTCTGCTTCATAACGAGTATTACTAGCAAGTACGATTGCATTCTCGTCTTGGGAATAACTTAGTAATTTTTCAGGGCCCCAAGCATAATCATGATTTCCAACGACTCGTAGGTCAAACTGCATTGCTTTAATAGCTTCTTCTGTCGCGGTACCTTGTGATAATTGCTCAGCAACGGTGCCTTTTTCATAGTCGTCACCACCGTTTGTAAATAAGGTGTGCGGAGTTTGGCTTGCTACTTGGTTGTAGTAGGCTTTGATCCGGCTGAAATATTGCTCTTCATAGCCAAAGCGAGCATGTAAATCTGCAACGTGAACAAACCTTACCGATTGCTCTGTTGCATTAGCGTCGCAAGTTGGGCCGATATTTGCGAAAGCTTCATTGCGCTGCATTTGTATTGCATATGTGCCCAGTGTTGTTACTTGAGCGCTAACAAACCCATCTAAAACTATTGAATTTGTAACAGTATCCCAATTAGCGCCCGATAGTTTTGCGATAAACAGTTGTCCGCCTAATGCATAGTCATCAGGGATTTTTATTGTAATGGTAATAGGTTTTTCAAGAGTAAGCGTGGAGGGCGTAAGCGCATGTAAATCAGAAATTATATTTTGTTGTATATTCGTCTCATCTAATAATGTTCTCTCGTAGGTAAGCTCTACATCACTAGAAATAGCACTGGAAGGTGCATTAAATATAAAATTGCCTTCGTCTAATGTAGCCTCTAAACCATTAGCGCTTGATAGTGTTAATTTGCTAGGTTCAGGCTCAACAGGATCGTTTGGATTAACCGTCACTTCATCACCGCTACCACAGGCAGTTAGAATAAAGCTAAGAAATATAAATATAATAACACGTGATATCGTTAACGATTGCATCTACGGATGTCCCTGAGTCTATTCAATAACCAATCAGGATATAATATCAGTTAACGGGGGAAGGGCAAAGTTGAATAAAAAATTCCCCCATAGAAGCTATGGAGGAATTGTCTTAGGTTATATTGCTACATTTGAAATAAACAATAATTAAGAGACTTTCTCTTCTAAACCTTGTTTTTCCCATACTTTAGCTTTAAAAGTCATTAGTACTAAAACAACACCAACACCAATGCTAAATAATGCAATTTGTAAGTATAAGTTAGGAATTTCATCAACATTATTCGGATCGAAATTACCAGCAAGTAAACCTGCGATGATGTTACCGATTGAGTAAGTTAATACAAACACACCCATCATTTGGCCAGTGTAACGTTTAGGCGATAGCTTACTTACAGCACTTAATGCTACAGGGCTTAAACAAAGCTCACCCACTGTATGTAAAAAGTACGTAGTAACAAGCCAGTAAGGCGCAACTTTTAAGCCTTCAGCTGCGTAATGAGCCGCCATAAACATAACTAAAAAGCCTGATGCCATGATAATTAAGCCAATTGCACATTTAACGCTGTAGCTAGGTGATACTAAGCTTTTAGATAAGTTAATCCAAAGCGCTGCAAAAAATGGCGATAAAGCAATAATAAACAGTGAGTTTAATGATTGAAACCACGTTGTAGGGATTTCAAAAGTACCAATAAGACGGTCAGTATAGTCGCGAGCAAATAAGTTTAATGATGAACCAGCTTGTTCAAAGCCAGACCAAAAACATGCAGATGCAATACATACTAAAAATAGTGCCCACATTCTTTGTTTTTCTGCATCTGTTAAATTACCTGTAAAGTAAATAACTCCAAAATAAACAAAAAAGATAATAGTAAATACAATGGCTGTGTAACCTGCAACTACAGTTGGATTAATAACAATAGCGCCGGTCATTGCAGCCGTAGTAACTGCAGCAGCTGCAATTACAAATGCAGCAATACCGCCCCATGCACGTGAAGTACCTTTAGAGCCTAATGGATTAGCCGGTAAAGCACTGTGCTTTGGTAAGTTATTAAGTGTGAGTTTGTACTGTACTAAACCAATGGCCATACCTACAGCTGCCGCACCAAATGCCCAGTGCCAGCCTACGTTCTCCATAAAGTAACCACATACGTAGTAACCTATTAAAGAACCCATGTTAATACCCATGTAATAAATAGCGTAACCGCCATCACGACGCTCATCAGCATCGCTATATAATTGGCCTACCATTGCACTGATATTTGGTTTTAGTAAACCAGTACCTGTTGCTACAAATATTAAGCCAACGAAGAAAGAATAATCATGTGGAATAGCCAAAATAATATGGCCAATCATAATAATTATGCCGCCATACCAAACTGCTTTTTGACCACCAAACAATCTATCAGCTAGCCAACCACCTGGTAAGCCTAAAAAGTATACTGCGCCTGTGTACAAACCATAGATTGCAGCAGCTGATGCAACAGTAAAGGCAAGGCCTTCTTCTTGTAAGCTTGCTGTCATGAATAATACGAGCATAGCTCGCATACCGTAATAACTCATTCGTTCCCACATTTCAGTGAAGAACAATGTCGAAAGTCCTTTAGGGTGGCCAAACCAACCACTATCTGGAGCTGAACTCATATTTACTTCCTAACTTTAAGAATTGTTGTAATGGCCTTATAATTTTTTGCTTTAGCTATCTTAGTATTTAGTCATACTAAAATGCTCGACCATCAGTTTATTATTTGTAGCTAAGATAATGATTTGCTATATGGTAGTAACACCAGAAGGTAAGAGACACACCCTTATCCTAGTTACAATTGGGCACAAGTATACATATACCTTAGTGCTAGGGGAAGTATTGCGCGGTGTATCACCTTATGCCAAGTTAGAACTCAGCATAAGGAACAATAGGGGTACCTGGGAACTCAAGCGTTCCATAAACAGGGTTAAAATAGTAACGTATGTAAAGTTGACCAAAGTTTGGTTCGTAAAAGTCAGAGCGATCGATGGCTAAGTAGCCACCAAAGAACCAATTCGGCGTTATTCTATACTCAAAACTACCTTCAAGATTATATGAAACACCAGAACTTGTTTCACCTTCAAATACAGGGTCAACACCTGTTATTGATTCTCTATCATACGCAGCTATTTGCAAATCGCTATCGTTAGGGAAGAAATCAATAGATTGAGTTTTTGTTTGCGAGTACGAAACACCGGTTTTTAATCGATAAACAAAATCATCGCCCCAACGCGCGTCATAAGTGAGTGGCACGGATAGACCTACATAGTTTTGCGGACTGTAATAACCACCATGGCCCCATGTTTCTTCACTTAAATTATACTTGTATGCCCAATGTAATAAGCTAGCGCCTACGATAAATTCACGCTTTTGATTGCTTATTACACGGTAATAAGTACCGCCCATCATACGATAGCGTTGGTTGTCTTTTACATTTTGGCCTTTATAGAGGGTAAAGTCGGCGCTTGACCAAAAACCCCATTTTCCGCCTAAGTCGTGTGATACATTAGCTGTTAGGCCTGTAGAGCGTACGCCCCCCCAAACTTCACCTGTATTTACATCTTTTAAGCCCGCATAAGAAAGCACTGAATTTGTAACTGGGCGCTTTTCAAGTTCTAGGCTGTATCCAAAGTCGCCAAAACTGTCTGCGTAATTTACACCCCACACAAAGTCTTCAATTAAAAAGCCAAGTGGGGTAGTGCCTACATCTACACGCCAGTTTTCGTTTTGCCAACCAATACCTATATCTACACCACTTTCCTCTGGTGTCACTTCATCGACTGAACAAGTGAAAATACATAAAGCACCTTGTCCGTAGCGACTACCAGCGAACTGCTCATCAAAGCGAGTTGTTTGTGCGCTAATAGTAGTCGGGTCTACTTTAATAAAACCTTGGCCTTGCCAAAGTGGAAAGTAAGCTTCAATTGGTACTAAGCCCGCACCAAGTGTTGCTTCACTTTCGGTGCTTGTTTGTCCACTAAAGTTAACACCAATGGCAATGTATGCTTGGTTTTTGTTTTGCTCGTTTATTAGCTCACGTTTAGCACCGTTTACATACCATTGATCGTTTTCATCTATTTTTAAAAGCGCTCCGTAAAGCTCTTTTTCGTTTAAAGTACGATTAGGTGACAGGGTTTGTGCGTACCAAGATTGTGCTTGTTCGGTTTCATTAAACTTACTGGCTACTTGAGCACCTAAATAGCGTAACTCTTGATCGTTTGGTGACTTTTCAATAAGTTGCTTAGCTAAATAAAGTGCATCCCCTGAGTAATTAAACTCATTAAGAGATGACATGATTTGGCGTTGTAAATAACCCTCTTGCGATGTGGTTTGCGCTATCGCTTTTTGCGTAACTTCTTTTGCTTGAAAGTCGTCTCCAAGTTCTATGTATGCATTAGCAATAGCGAGAAGTGCTTGAGGCTCAATTGTTTGACTACTTTGTGCTTTTCGCTGATATAAGATAACGGCTGCTTCATATTGTTCTAGCGCTAAGTTTGCATTAATAAGGGCAGTTGTTGTTGCTGGAATATCTTTATATTTTTGATCAAGCTGATTGAGCTTAGCAATTAAGTCACTGCCTGTATAAAACTGGTTGAGGTAGTTATTTTGTAACTGCACATATTGAGCCGTTTCGTTTTCAGAAGCGCTCTCTGGTAACACGTAATCCTCAAACCAGCGTTCTATTTCAACTTGGTTACCTTGCTCTAGTATCCACTGGCCTTGTAAAAGGTGCCAATAAGGCGACAAAGATGAGTCAGATGAAAGGGCACTTGAAAGCAATTTAAGAGCATGTCGTTTTTCATCAATTTTGTACCAACTATTAGAAAGCTCAGCTTGCATTTCAGGTGTTAGCTTTCTCGCTTCTAAGTTACTTAAATGGTAGATAGCGACAGATTTGTTTTTTAAATCAAGATATTGCTGGCTTTGAGTAAGAGACTCGTTAAGCAACAATTGTTGCTCTAAAGCAATAATGTCGGTATCTCGATTTTTAAAAGGAATATATTTAAGTGTATCTAAAGCACCTTCATAATCATTTATAGAGCGCAAAAATAAAGCATGGCTATATCTAATTTGGGGGTTTAGCGGGAACTGCCACAATACATTATTAAATAAATCACGTGCTTGTTGAGTCAGGCCTTTTTGTTGGTATATAAAAGCTAAATCGTAATATAACCAAGGTTGTTCAGGTGAAAGCTCAATAGCTTGCTTAAGTAGTTCTTCTGCTTTTTCTAGCTCTCCACCATTAGTATACTGGCTTGCTTTATCCCTTAGAGTATTACTGGTAGCTAGTGCATATGAGGGGTAGATTAAATCTCGTTGCTTTGCGTTTAATGAATTATAAAAGTTGCGAATTGATTTTTGGTTTTGATCTAGTTGCGCGATATTTAATAAGCCAAGTAAGGCATTTTCATACAAAGGATTGGTTTTTAGGGCTGCTTGATAGGCGGTAGCTGCTTGTGTGTAATTTCCTTGAGCTACAAATAATAGGCCTTTGTTATAAAGAAAAGCTTCTTGGTCATGATTTAATTGCTCAGCTAGATTTAGTTTTAGTTGTGCTGTTTTAAAATCAGATTGCTCAATAGCATCTTCCATTTCAGACATATACAGCCAAAACTTCGCAACTGTCGCGAGTTCTTTAAGTCTTTCACGCTCATCAAAGTTAGGTGTATATTTTTGCGCGGTAAAAAAATAGTAATATGATTTTTTGTAGTCGCTTTTCGCTAAATACAAATACCCTAAGCTGCGCATAATCTCTTTATCGGTTGGCCGCCCTTTTAAAGCATTTAATAGTAGGGGCTCAGCTTCTTTTAATTTTTTATTATTAAGTAAACGATCGCCTTTAAGCCAAAGCTGATACGCGGGATCGGCAAGTAATGCTTGTCTTACTTTAAAATCTCGTTGGAAATCTTCGTATTGTAACTTACCTTTACTACTAAATGGGTACACAGAGAAGTAACGTTGGTATTGCTCAACTGTATTTTGAGTAAGATCCATACTCTTAAGAGCTGCAAGCCAAATAAACTCAACTTCATTAATAAAAGAAGGGCTAGTACCGTAATTACTTAAAATATCTATAGCTTTATTATTTGCTGGGTTTTTCCTCAGTAAATGGCGAGCATAAGGTATTTCTACTTGAGCGATATTAGAATAGCTTTTTAATAACTTTTCATAGCCTTTTTTAACACTTTCCCATTGGTCGCTGTCTTGTCCGTACCAGCTTAAATGCTCAAGCTCGTAATTAAGTGTAGGGTAGGTGTTTTTAAATATTTTATTGTATATTTCACGGGCTTGTTCATAACGTCCAGCTCGAGAAAGTAGCCTAGCTTCATGAATTAAAGACTTATCTTTACCCTCAATACGAGAGAGTATTTTAAGCTTTTCAACGCACGGAGCCTGTTTGGTAAGCCCGTTATCTATTTTGCTTAATAACTGGTTGGCTTTCACTGATTCGCCATTGGCAAAATCATAACGCGCTACTGCGCACTGCGTTTCTATTCGGGCAGGGGCAATAGCGACTAGCTTTCGTAAGCTATCTTCAACTAGTTTTTTATTTTGCTGTGCTTCACCAATACCTATTTGGCTTAGTAACCAATCAACAGATTGCGTATCAATATCGTTGACTGTGTTAGCGCTTAATCCAGAGCTAAGTGCTAATGTGCAAGCGAGGGCAAACCTTAACGGCATTCAGTGCTCCATACCGGTTGTAGCGTCCCATCTGCTGTAATTGAAAAACGCTTATTTAAAGCACTTGTACCAAACAAGTTAAGCACGCTGTCGTAATAACGAGTCTGGGTAAATGATTTATCAATCATTAGTTTTTGCTGAATCGCCATTACCGTAGAATTATCGTTATTAGTCGCCAGTAAAGGTAATAAAGCTGAATTAAAGCCCAAAGGGCCTCTTTTTTCAGATTTTCCAGATTTAGCAAAGGTATTTAAAGGCACGTAACCACGTTTATTAATTGTTTCAATAAAAGGGTTGAATTGCGCTAATAGCTCTTTTTTATAAGGCGCGTCGTCTGCCATCATGCTTGCCCATAAATATACTCTAATAGCGTTGTAACTGCCCAAGTCAGTTGTTTTTTTATCGTAGTAAAAGCCGTTATTTGCATCAAACATTACCCAGTCAGGGCTAACACCTTGCTTTGCTGTATCTAAAATTAGCTTTGCTGAGCCTTCGTGTAATTGATGCCAAGGCGAGTGTGGGTAGAGCTTTTTAAACTGCTGGTAAATAAATAATGGTGAGTAGCTCGGGTTTAACTTAAAACGTTCATTATCAAATTCAAAACCTGTAGGAGCGGGTAGTAATGATAAACCTAGGCCCGAGATATAAGCGGTTTCTTCACGCATTATTCGCTGTGCAATTACAGCTGCTAATATGCTGTAGCGGCGCTCATCCCAAAGAACAGCAGCTTGCGATAAGCTGTATGCTATCCATAAGTCTGAATCAGACGCAGGGTTTGAATCTAAAATTCCGCCAACATTTTGATTATTAACACCCCATTGCCATGCCGGTAAACGAGTGCTTAAATCACCTTCTGATAAATGTTCTTGCGTCCAATCAAGCACTAAGTCAAACATTGCTTTGTCATTTGCTACAACAGCAAAAAACAACGCATAAGATTGGCCTTCAGAGGTTGTGACTTTTTTCTCACTCCCCAAGTCAATAACGCGGCCATCTTGGCTTATAAAGTTACTTTTAAACGTTTGCCATGCATCCCATGGTTGGCATTGCTCTATTTGTGCACTGGCATTAAAGGTAAATAATGCAATCACGGTAAAAAATACATTAATGAGTGACTTCATTACTTATCTCCTTCAGCTAAGCGCTTGTATGTTAATGCTTGCAGTAATCGCCATATAATAAATGAGATCAGCAGTAGTGTTAAAATAGACAACAGTGCCAGTACAAATGGGTGATCCGATAAATGGAACCAAATTAGGGTATGCACAGGAATGTGACCAACAAAATATTGCTCATCAGTTTTAATTGTTTTAATGCCTTGAGAGTTTATGACCGCAGCACTGCCTTTAATTTGCGCAAGCGCTTGTGAACTCATTAACGCATCATCTAGTAGAGTAAAGGCTTTTTGTGATGTTGCACTGAGCGATACTATTGATCGCTCTGAATCAAACGGTGATTGAAAGCCTGTAATAACGGCCATATCACCACTACTTTTTATACTTACTTGAACTTTATCTGTTGTTTGCTCATCGTAAGCACCATTGTATATAGCTTGTTTAATAGCGCGCTGATTGTTATCAAGCAAGATATTAGTTTGCGCATCTTCATCTAAGTTGTTAGCAATGCTATTAGGTTTTGCGATTACTAAGAGGTCTTTATCATCTAAGTTGGCATCTTCATTTAAGTGAGCAACGCTTATTCTATGAGCGGGGTAACCTGTGATAGCACCAAAGTGGCCTGTTAAATTAAACAATACAGATAGCGCTTTAGGTGATGGAACTTCATCTATCAATACTAAAGTTTGTTGTAAGTCTGCGTATTTAGTAAATGGGAATCCGCTGTTTGCAAATACATTTAAATCAGGCAGAGCTATGTAATGGTCAAACCCACTTACATCAATATTAGAATTTCCATCAATTACACCGTATTCGCCGCCAGGGGGAGCAACGGCACATTCGCCCTTCTTAAGTACTGCAAACCTAAAATCAAAGTTTAGTTCATTGCGATTGGCAAGATTAATACCTTCCAATGAAAAATCTTCAGCGCTTTGCGTTGTGTCTGTATTAGCGATTAAAGGCAGCAAGGTTTTTGCGGTAGTTAACGATGTGTCTTTTTTATCAAGTAAAAAACCACTTATAAACTCTTGGTTTATTAACATGTTTAAACGTGAATTTAAGGTTTCGCTCTCTGGCGTATTACGGTATTGCAAAGTAATAGGAATGCCTTTTTCACGCCAAGTAAATAAATCAGGTGCAAAACGAACATTTAGTTTTATAGGACCATTGTTAAGACCCTCAGCCTGTAACTGAGTTGGATAGTCAATAAGCTCGTCAAAGTGCACGGGACGATCGTTTCTAAGCCATCTTGGCGCATCATAAGCTTTACGCAGTGGGAGTTTGTTAATTGCTTCGATACTTGCACTTCGGCCAGTCATAATCTTATGACCAAACACAAGACCAGTAACCGCTGTTTTTAAGTCTTTTTCGTCACGCCCCAAAATTAGCAGCATTTTATTGTATCTGTGAATAGGGCTTGAAATTAGCTCGACGGTTGGCTTTTCAACATCTGGATAATCTTTTAAAAAATCAGGTTTTGAGTCATTAGTAATAAACACCACACTGTGCTGCTCTGGTGCTTTATTTAAAACTACTGGAAAGTTAGCGCCACGCCAGTCTGCTTGTGCGCCAAACCAACTAGATAAAGTGGCTGCCGCTTCTATAGCTTGTGTATTAGGTGTGCTTGCAAATACAAAAGGTAAGTTTAATTTGTTGTAATCTTTAGCATCAAAAAATGGTTCTGGTAAATATTCAAGGCGGCTATCAATTGCTAACTGTTTTTGATCAAGCGTTATGTGGCTTGATTTGTTTATTTCAGTCCAAATTGAGCGGCTAAAGTAATCTTGGCATCGTAAATCATAGTAACCAACTAGTTCAAAGCGAATTTGGTTGTAGTCTTGAATGTATTTAGCATTTAGGTCAAGGCTATGACTTACCGTATTTTTTACAACACTTAGCTGTTCATTAATAGGTAATACTGTTACTAAGTTATCGTTAAAATAAACTTTTAAGTGCGATACATTAGCCAGTAATGAAGGTGAGTTAGTGTACGAAAAGTTAAGCTTTAAATTAGTGCTTAATTTATCAATTCTATTTGTAAAATCGACACGAGAATTATTATTGACGCCGTCGAGTTTATAGTCATTGAATCCTAATTTTTCAAAGCTAAGGCGTAAACTAGAAACCTGGGCACTCTCAGGGTAGCCATTTACAAACAGGGTTTTGTCGTGCATAGGCTCGATAGCGAGCACTTTATATGCGCTACTAATAAGTAACAATGTTAGAAATGTATTAAGTAACTTTTTAATCATAATTATTATGCACTATCGGTTTTTTTGGAGTAAATGAATTTATGTAAATGACAATATTAGTCATTAACTTAATAACTGGTTGTAACGCTCTTGGAGCATGAAATAATAAATTACTAAAGCCCCGTAAACTGGTTTTTTGTACTTCTTTGAAGCTATACGATGGACGGTCATGTCTAAAGTTATTTTGCCAATCTAGCCAAGCATCTGCTCTTGAGAAGGTACATTGTATAAAAGCTCTCTGTTTTTCGAGAGATAAGTCTTTAAGTGTAAGGCCAATTTGTTTTTTGCGGGTATTACATACATAAGTTGTAAACGAAAACTGCTTATTACCGCGACTCATTAATAATTCAATTTTATCGTTAACACGACATAAATGCGCGTGATCTGTCTCTATGCCCACGCCGTTATCTGAATAATCCGTTATTTTTACTTTCAAAGTATGACCATTTGCTAAACGAACGCCGGCAGGAAAGTTTGCCTTTATACGATGCGAGTGCCTCACTTGACGAGCTTCAGCAGCAACGGCAACCGCAGCACCTAAAATTATAATATTATAAAAAGCCCAACCCATACTTATTATAAGTACGCCAATCTGGCTTGGGTCACCTAAAAATAGACGTAATACACCCACTAATATACCAAGTAAATTAATAAGTAAGAGAATTAAATACGGTTTAGAAATACCCCAGTCGTAATGCTCTTCATCATTTAAACCGCCTTTTTCGGTTACATTAAACTTACCTTTATTGGGATTAAATAAAGCAACGGTGGTTGGTTTTAATATGTACCAAGCAAGTACTGACTCATACACTTCACCCCAAAAGGAGTAACGGTATTTACCTTGAATACGTGAGTTAGTCGCTTTGATTTGAATTAATGTCGGCACTACATAAATAAAAATAGCTAAAAATGGGGCATAAATTATGTATGCATTAAAATATATTAGCGCTAAAGGGGCTGTTAAAAATACAATACGAGGAATACCCGATAAAAAGTGCAGCATTGCGTTTATGTAGCATAATCGTTGAGGAATGCTTAAACCCTTACCCATTAATGGATTATCAAGTCTAAATATCTGCGCCATACCACGCGCCCACCGAATGCGTTGACCTATATGCGCTGACAGGCTATCGGTTGCAAGACCTGCTGCCTGTGGAATATTTATATAAGCAGTTTTATAACCAGCGCGCTGCATACGAAGTGCTGTGTGAGCATCCTCCGTAACTGTTTCAAACGCAAAACCGCCAATATCATCAAGCGCAGCTCGTTTTAATACGGCGCAAGAGCCACAAAAGAAGGTTGCATCCCACATGTCGTTTCCGTCTTGAATAAGCCCATAAAACAACATGTTTTCGTTAGGAATTTGACTATGGTTGTTAAGGTTACGCTCAAACGGATCTGCAGAGAAAAAGTGATGCGGTGTTTGTACCAAGCATACTTTACTGTCTTTTAAAAACTGCCCCATCGTCATTTGTAAGAACGAGCGAGCAGGAACGTGGTCACAATCAAAAATTGCGATATATTCGCCATCGGTATAACGCATAGCGCTATTCATATTGCCGGCTTTAGCATGATTGTTATCCGAACGAGCTAAATAGCCTACTCCAATTTCCTCTGCAAATTCCTTAAACTCTGGGCGCTTACCATCATCTAATATATAAACATTTAGTTTATCTGCAGGCCAATCGATGCTTAGAGCAGCCAGAGTAGTGGGTCTTACAACGCTTAACGGCTCATTATAAGTTGGAATATATACATCTACTGTTGGCCATAAGTCAGTGTTTTTTGGTAAAGGAACCGGTTTTCGCTCAAGCGGGTTAATTGTTTGGAAAAAACCTAAAATCAGTACAAGCCAGGCATACGTTTCAGCAAGTAATAAGCCACCACCTAGTGCAAGTGCAAGTGGATCATCCCAATTTAAAGTCTCAGTGTAACGCCACCACAAGTAACGAGAAGACGTAGTTACTGACAGAGTAATCATGACAATGGTTGCCATTTGGCCTTTTACTCGTTTAAGCGCATACGCAACTAGTAAAATAAAGCTTATAAAAACGGCTTGAGCTTCCAAGCTAAAAGGAATTGTAATAAATATTGCTAATAAAAATAGAATAAACGCGAGAATGACGTATTTGACTAGTTTATTTTGCCATACACGCGCATCCGCCATGGTTTTAAACGCACTTTTTTTAGGGCCTTTTTTGTTTTTTGATAGTAGGCGCTTTAATAATCTACCTAGCTTTAAATCAAACCAACGTAATTGCCTTAAAAGGTAGCTAACGCCGTCATAAAAATAATTAACAGCATCTTCTTTTACAGAACTAGATTTAAGCTGGTTTTTAAAAAACACTAAAAAAACACTTTGTATAATAAAGCGTAATATATTTGAGTAAATGTAGGCTCGGTAAGGCAACCTTAAATGAGGGTAGTAGTCATAAAGGGTATATTCAAAGCTGATTTTGTGCTTTTTAATATTTATAAACAGTGAGCTTAAAAGCGTAATAAAAGGCATTATAAAAGCTTCAATAACATTTACTTTATGTTGATTAAAGTAGCTATGAAACTTAAATAAAATGTACCGGACTAACTTATCAGTAAATAAAATGCTCAGCAGCAAGTATAAAGTGCTGTGAATAGGACGCTGATAAAATAATGTAATGCTCATTTTATAAGGTCGCTTTACTAACTAGCCAACCAGCTAGTGTTTCAAAGTCATCGTTTGCGACACTATATGGCGCGCAATTAAGCGCTACATTTCTGTATGCGGTTGACTCTTTAATAACTTCGTCACTGTTGATAAAAAACGGAGCCATAAGAGGGAGAGTAGATTGCCAAAGAGAAAACAAGTCAAATTCTAGCGTAGATGCAGAATTATAGCGGTTAACTAAAAAGTAATGCTTCCAATCAGTATCTGAATTTTTGAGTGTTTGTAGGCGTCTATAAATTAAGCTGTGACAAATAGCGTCGCAATTAACCAGTTCAATTACAATATCGTTTTTTTCTAACGGATAGTGGGGAAGGTTAATATGTGCAGGGCAGTCAAAAATTACCCACGCTTCTTGGCTATAATTTAGGTTTTTGCATCTATTTACCATTTTAGTGGTGTTATCGATGCTAGTATCAGTGCTGTCACCATATGGTAAAAATATAATGCCATCGTCATCTTGATGAAAATGCACAAGTGCATCTTCAAAGCTCGCTTCATTACTCCAGCCTTTGGTATACTTCCATGGCAAGCCAAAATGTAAACCTAGGTCACTTTTTGCATCTAGATCGATTGCAATAACGTCAACATCAGACTTTTTTAGCACGCACGCTAAATTTGCAACCACAGAGGTAGTGCCTAAACCGCCTTTGATACCTTTAACGAAAACTCTTTGCAACGGAAGTTTTACCTATCTTTAATTGAACTAACTTATGTGTTTAGTTCGTTGTTTATTTCTTTAAGTAATGCGTACTTATTAATTGTATTATTATTTTGCTGTTTGTTTACAATTTCTATGTAGTCATCACTCTTTCCACCAAAACGTAGTGCAAGGTTTTCTATGTCACTTGATGTTAACGTTTGTGAGTTTTTAGGCGTCAAGTTATTCATTCTTCCCTTTACAGTTACTTTAATTATTTTGATTAAAAGTGGACAATATTTGGCTATTATATATAGAATAACGGTTAAAACTAGTAAAAAAGTATTTTTTATAGGGCGTTTTAAGTGCATAACTTTAACATAACGGGATTAGAGCCTGCTGCAAAAGAGTTAAAATCGGCTTCAAGTTATGCTGTTTTAGCCCCTTTAGACAATTTTGTAATCGAATTGGCGTTACATTCAATTAACCAAAGCTTGGTTAATGATATATATATAGTTTCCCAAGAGGTTGAATCATTTTTTGATTCTTCTTTTTCTGCATCGTTAAATTATGCTTATAAGCATAATAGAGTACACCCTTTTTCGTTGGCCTCAGAAACACAGAATCATTCTATAGAGAAAATTAATTCAGGTATTATAAAAGAAATAAGTGCTTATAAACGCCTAAACAAAGCGCTTATTTTTGTTCATTTTCATACAGCACAGTTAAGCAGTACTGACGAGAAAAGCTTAGAGCTGATGATGAGGCGGTACAACGATTTTGTTCGTAGTACGGGAGCTACATTATTATTTTTAATTTCGGGACCTGATATTGCAAATTATCGCTTTTTATTTAGACGATTAAACAATGTATTTGATGGGCTGGTATTTGTTGATAACGACTCTGCGGTTCGAGTACTTGAATATGATTATTGGCGTCACAGTAGGGGGGTTATTGCTGGTGAACATTACCAATTATTATTAAGTGGTAATCAGTTTGTTGTTCAAACTGGAACGGCAAGCGAAAGTAAAACACTTAAACAGTCAGAGTTTGCCGATGAAGACGATGTTTGGCTTGTGCCAAGTGCTGTGCCCGAAGGTACTAAGTTACCGATGCATTATAAAAGCGTAAAAGATAATAATGATTTATTTAATAAAGGCCCAAAAGTAGAAGCAGCCACCTTAATTTTTGCAGTAACGCGTTACACCGATTTGGCGCTATTGGGTAAGCAGTGTTTTGAACTTAGAAAAAACTGCGGACGATGGTTAAAGCTTGTTATTCAAAATGTTGATGGTGTTATTCGCCATCAAGATGAGTGCTTATTTTTAACCTTGGGTGTAAATCTAATTTTGTATAGCTTTTCAGAGCCTTCGCGTTTGCTTTCACAAGTGCAATCTATTCAAGGTTTTAAGTTTTCAAGGCCTTTACCTTCCTCAGTTGAGGATGTTTTGAAATACACTGAAAATACCTTTTCGAAAGGATATTTACCTTTCATCGAGTTTACGAAACAAGTAGAAATTCATAGTGACTCAGCCGTTAATTTAGGTGTTAGTGGTGTGCTAGTGAAACTTGAGCTACTACCAAGAATTGACCCTATTCATCCTTTGCATTTATTTCATATTAAGCGCGAAGGTGATGTATTTAGCATTGCAGATAATACAGTTTATTTATATTTGCATGCTTGTAGAGAAAATGACGCTGATAATGCAATTAAGCATTTGTTTAAATTAAAAACGAGTGATTTTTTTGTACAGCAAAATATAATTTCTGACCACTTTTACATTCAACAAGAATGTAAACAGTTAAGGCGATTTTATAAAGGTAAGAGTGTTGTAGATTTCTCGCAAAAACTTGCTGAGAATGATAGCTATAAATTTGCACCTGATATAGCAAACAGCGTTACTGAAAATATTAACACCCCAGAATTTTCTAGTAAAAGCCGCCCAGATGCTAAGCCTTTTATAATGAAACTAAGAGATAACTTATGAGTATGAATCAGCTTTTAATTACCGTGTTTCTTGCAATGGTGCTTGGCGCGGTGCTTTGTATGCTAGGCAAATACATTTTATCTCAAATAACAAAATATTATTATAAGCTTACTTTTAAACATGAAGTACTAGAGCCTTATACACCAAATACAGTAAAAAAGGATAAGCAGTGAAATTATCAGGTTTAGGGGTTTGGAACCTTTATTTTTTAGTTAAGTTTGCTCTGTTTTATTACGGTGCAATTGATTTTAACGTACTAACTAATGCCGCTTTTGCTTCATTGCTTGCGATTAAATTTAAACAGCCATTAATAGAGAAGGCAAAACATATAGTAGGTGCTGTGTTTGCAGTGGTATTACTTTATCAAGACTCATGGTTGCCACCAATAAACAGGTTGACTAAACAAGCAGGTAACGTTCAAGATTTTAGTTTTGGTTACTTTATCGAGCTATTAACCCGAGTTATTAGCGTTGATATGTTGTTGGCTTTGTTCGTAATTAGTGTGTGTTTTTGGTATACATCGCAATGGATACGCTTTACCACTGTGACTATTGTTGGGCTGTTAATTGTAGGGTGGCAAGGAGATAACTCTCAATCACAATTCGTTAATAATGTGGCAAACCCTGAACCGGTTACTCAAAATCAGAGTAATCCTCAAACGCAAGTGATCACTCAGGCAGCGCAATCTCCTGATCAAAAATTAGCTGATTTTTACCAACAACAAAGCTTACTAATGAGCCACTTTCCAAACCAAGTGAATGGTGAGCTGTTTGATTTAATTATTTTGAACATATGCTCAATGGCTGTTGCTGATTTAAATGCTATTGGTGTAAGTGTTACTGATATGTATAAAGACTTTGATGTG
The DNA here is from genome assembly GCF_000497955.1 of Pseudoalteromonas sp. TAE56. NCBI lineage: Bacteria > Pseudomonadati > Pseudomonadota > Gammaproteobacteria > Alteromonadales > Pseudoalteromonadaceae > Pseudoalteromonas > Pseudoalteromonas sp. TAE56. The sequence continues at coordinate 95,140 of NZ_AUTN01000069.1, read as the reverse complement.
GTGTTTTCAGACTTTAACTCGGCTACGTCATACAGTGGACCCGCTGCGGTAAGACTGCTGCGCGCTAGTTGTGGGCAAACGAGTCAAACAGCATTATTTAAAGAGGCACCTGAACAATGTCACTTGTTTAAAAACCTAGAGAAACTAGGTTATCAAAACAATGTTGTGATGAATCACGACGGACATTTTGATGAGTTTAAAGGTTTAATAAATAAGTACGGTGGCCTAGATAGTACGCCATTTAATATAGATTCAATGCCAGTGGCGCTACGAGGCTTTGATAATAGTCCTATTTACTCAGATGAAGCTGTGCTGGATGGTTGGTTAGAGCAAGCTGAAGATTGTAAGCCGTGTGCGATGTACTACAACACCACAAGTTTACATGATGGTAATCAGCTAGAGAATCAACCAAGGGTTAATAGTAAAGAGACATACCCAATCAGACATAAAAACTTGTTTGCTGATATTAACCAATTTGTAAAAAAATTAGAAAAACGCGGTCGCAACGTTATGTTAATGATAGTGCCTGAACACGGCGCTAATTTAAAAGGTGACAAAGTACAGTTTGCAGGTTTACGTGAAATCCCAAGCCCAGCAATTGTGTCGGTACCTGTAGCAATTAAATTTATAGGCCCAGACGTACAAAACTATTCGCAAATTGTGGTTGATGATTCAACAAGTTACTTTGCGCTTTCAGAGCTGGTAAGTAAGGCGCTGCAAACTGATGTATTTGGTGGGAATAATAGTGTTGCTAATTTGCTTGAAAACCTACCCACAGCACCTAAGGTTGCTGAAAACGAAGGCACAATAATGATGTATGTTAACCAAAGACCACTTATACAATTAGATGGTGGTGATTGGTCTGCTTACCCACAAGGTAAGTAGTCACATAATAAGATTTAACAAACAGCACTGGTATAGTTAAATATCAGTGCTGTTTTTCTTCGTTTAATTGCATTTCAACTTATCGCTTTCGCAGTCTGTTTCGTCCAAAAATGTTTACAATAAGCTACCTTCTCAAAGCGACTTAGCGTATTATTCGGCTAATATAGTTTTTCCTTCTTTGAGGATGTATGCGTCTAGATATTCACTGTGCTGATCGAATTGGTATTGCTCAAGAAATCCTTAATATATTAGTTAACTACAGCGTTGATTTAAAAGGAATCGAAGTCGATTCTGTAAATTGTCGTATGTACGTTAGTTTTCCCGAAATAGAATTTGAACAATTTCAAAAAATTATGCCATCGATACGTTTAATCGACGGCGTACATGACGTGCGTACCACTGCATTTTTACCATCTGAGCGTGAACACAACGAATTAAATACTTTGCTACGTGCATTGCCTGATGGCGTTATCTCTATTGATGCTAAAGGTTGGGTACGCTTATGCAACGATGCAGCATGTAAGGACCTACAGTTAATTGAAAAAGAAGTTATTGGTGCAAATATTAATAACTTACTTAAAGGGTTTAACTTTACACGTTGGCTAGAAGGTAAAGAAGTGCTCGGGCAAACCACACGCGTTGAAGTGGCGGGTGAGGATTTTATTGCAGATATTTTACCAATTGCAGTCCCTCAAGGTAGTGAAGGTGATGTGCTTGCGGGTGCGGTTATTAACATTAAATCGCAAAGCCGCTTAGGGCAGCAGGTCAGTGCATTTAGACGCTACGGGCAAGAAAGCTTTGCGACTATTCATAACTTTAGTACGGCAATGCGCCGAGTTGTGCGCGAAGCACGCAAAATGGCGCAACTAGAAGCCCCTATTTTGATTACTGGTGAAACTGGCACAGGTAAAGAGTTATTAGCTCGCGCGTGTCATTACGCATCTAATCGCTCTGTTAAGCCTTTTATTGCGCTGTCGTGTGCTTCACTTCCTGATGATGTTGCTGAGTCTGAATTATTTGGTTATGCCGGGTACGAAGAAAACGCAGCGCCAAAGCGTGGTGTATTAGAGCAAGCTGATGGTGGAACTGTATTTTTAGATGAAGTTGGCGAAATGTCGACTCAACTACAAACTAAGTTACTGCGTTTTTTACAAGATGGTACGTTTAGAAAAGTAGGCGATGAGAACGAAGTTAAAGTAAATGTACGTATTGTTGCCGCTACTCAAAAAGACTTACCTGCAATGGTACAAGAAGGGGTTTTTAGAGAAGACTTATATTACCGTATAAACGTGCTTACTTTAGAAATAGCGCCACTAAGAGATAGAAAAGCAGATGTAGGACCACTTGCAGAGCATTTTATTCAAAAATATGCGCAACAAAATGGTCATGCAATTCCTGTTTTATCACAAGAGTGTTTAAGCTTTTTACAAGAGTATCCCTGGCCTGGAAATGTACGTCAGCTGGAAAATGCAATTTACCGTGCAGTGTCGTTACTAGATGATAGCGAGCTTCGCGTAGAGCATTTGCAGTTACCAACTTTTACTCATGATTTAGGGTATTTAGAGTCTGATTTTGAAGGCTCACTAGATCAAGCTGTTAAACGTTTTGAAGCGACTTTACTTCGCAAACTCTACCCTGCTTACCCAAGCTCACGTCAGTTAGCTAAGCGATTGGGCCTAAGTCACACCGCTGTAGCTAATAAGTTACGTGATTACGGGATTAATCGAAAAACAGTAAAAGTGTAATTGACTTAAAGAAATTAAAATATGGGGACTAATTTTTAGTGCCCATATTTTTTGTTACCCCATCAATTGCAATCGTCTCAATACCTTCTTCGTTAAAGTTCATTACGATACTGGCGTTATTACGAGTGAAAAAATAGCTACGGCCATTTAGCTCAATAACATAGTCACCTTTTACCGGATCGCTAAACTGCTGCTTTTTTAGAGTGACTGTATGTTCGCCAATTTGCCATTCAAACTCCTCAATAAACCCGTTATTAAATTCTTGAACCCATACTTGGCTGTCATCTTTTGAAAGCGTGATGGCGACAGAGTAAGAGCTAGGAATTTGCTCCATATTGTAACTTTTAGATCCAATAGTGAATTTCTCAGCTTTTTGCTGCCATTCAAAACCAAATTTAAATTCTTTAACTACACCGGTAGGGTAAGTTACTGAGCCTTTACCTGGTAACGAGAAATCGGCAAAAGCATTGTAGCTAGGGACTAATAGGGCCAGTGCAGCGATAATTTTTAGTTTTGATTTCATTAGCTATCTTTTTTATTGTAATAATGATTTAAGATTAAAGTAGAATATTCGTCTTCGCAAGGGGCTATGCTACACTCGAATAAATTTAACTGGTAAGACCTTTATTGTGAACTTATATATTCGACTTTTATTATTATTTTTCAAAATTAAACGCAATAAGCAATATCAAAATCTACTTGATACAGTAGATATTGATTACAAAGCTTTGCCGACTGATTGTGATATTAATCTACATTTAACGAACTCACGCTATCTTGCGATGATGGATTTATCTCGCACGTGGATGACGGAGCGTGTTGGCTTACTAAAGCAAATAATGAAGCGTCGTTGGTTTCCGATTGTTAACGCAACTGCTATTACTTATATCCGCGATATTAAACCTATGCAGCGATATACAATAAGTACTAAGTTAGTTGGCTGGGATCATAAATACTTTTATATTGAGCAAAAGTTTCACTCAGAGCGAGGCTTACATGCTATTGCTTATGTACGCGGTGTATTTAAAAGTAAAAAGGGTATTATAAGTATTGAAGAAATGCTTGAAGTTGCTGGTTTTGATGGGCAAACACCTATATTGCCAAGTGAAGTAATGCACTGGAAAGAAATGTTAGAGCAGAAAAAGTTAAGTAACCTGCCAAATCGCTAATACCCTACAAATGAGAAAAAAGGCCTTTCGGCCTTTTAACACACATTGTAATTGGGTAACTATGTACTACTTCATATATGCTTTAAAAGCTGTACCTAACACCAAACATAGCCACAACAGGGTCAAGCTCAACAGTTGATGTAAGCGATTTTGCACCATTAGCATAAACAGTGGCATCGGTATCAATATCCATAATTGATACCATAGCGTGTAAACCCCAGTTTTTATCAATTTTATAGTTAGCACCTACCTGAGCCATAAAGCCAAACGAATCATCTAACTTTACTTCTACATCGTCTGTTCCTAGTGTTGCTTTAAGTGCTTGAGAGGGTTGCTCATCAAAAAATGTAGTGTAGTTTATGCCTACGCCTATAAAAGGTCTTAGCGCATAGCTTGTATCTAAAAAGTGGTATTGTGCAACCAATGACGGTGGAAGTTGTTTTATATCTGCAATTTTGTTGCCTGCTAAGCCGTCTGCGCCATTTACATCGTGTGAAAACGGTGTTGCTGCTATCAGCTCTAACACCCATTGATCGTTAAATGCATAATCTACGGTGATACCTAGTTGAGTATCTGAATCACCTTTAAGGCCTAGCGTAGGTGCTTCATTAATCGCTGAGCTACTGTTATCAGGGTTTACGTTAATAGCGCCAACATTTACGCTAAAGTTAGCGTGTGCAGCTGGAGAGAGTGCTAATAAAGAGGTTAATAATGCGATGCTAATTTGAGTTTTCATGTTGTTCTCCAAGAACTACTGTTTGATTGGCGCTATTATTACCGAGCAATAAATATGAAAACCTGTTCTAGATCAAAGTTTAAAAAGCATTTGAAGCTTATAAAATATTTTATTGATTTAGATTAATTTTAGTGTCGTTATGCTTTTGTAAAGATTGACATATTTATTTAATTAACAGTCACATGAATATATTAAGGCAGGCACTGCCTTGCCATAATCTCGTGTTTAACCAAGGGCCTTAATAAACAAGAAAATATGTTTTTAGCAGGGTTCAAAAAATAATTAAAACAGCCGACACTTAAAAAAGTATTGGAAGACTTAAGTGCGATTGAGTCGGTTTGTATAATGAAATATAAACCGAGTATTTTATAATGCATAAAATACTCGGTGCACTGACTTTACTTATCAATAGTTATTCTAAATAACGTTTAGCTTTGTTTTCTTTCACACTTTTAAGATCGACTAATACCAATCCATCAATACAATTATTAAAATCGGGATCAATGCTAAAGCTTAAAAATTGTACACCGCCAGGGTTGCAAAGCTCAGTATATTGTTTAAATAAAGTAGGGACTTGAGCGCCCATATTAGCTAACACATGTTTTAACTCTACAAAATCTTCTTTAACATCGTTTCCATTAAAAAGAATATTGCATTGAGTTAGCTGTTGCTCAGTTAATTTAAGCTCATTATTAGGCGTAGCTAGTTCTATACTGCTTTTATAATAATGTTGATAGTAATAAACGAGCATGGCTTTGGCTTGCTCAGGTAGAGCGTTGGACACGCTTACAGCCCCAAATAAATATCTATACTGTGGGTAGTTTTTTATAAAAGCACCAATACCGTACCATAAATAGTCGAGACTCTTACGTCCCCAATACTTAGGTTGTACAAAACTTCGACCAAGCTCAATACCTTGGTGCAGATAGGGCGTCATAGCGTCGGTGTAAGAAAATAAACTATCGGTATATAAACCTTCACGTCCATGTTTTTGTATTATCTGTTGTGCGCAGGCTAATCGATAAGCACCTACTAGCTCTAGCTGCATAGGGTCCCACAGTACAAGGTGTTGGTAATCCATATCGTATTTATCTATATCACGACGCTTACCGCTTCCTTCACCTACTGCTCTAAATGCAATTTCTCTGAGGCGTCCCAACTCTCTAAAAATAGGTGAACTACCTACATATTGATATAAATGAATGTGCATGCCATCGTGTGTTTTACCCAGAAGCTGACATTGCTCAATTGCTCTTTTTAGTTCTTTTCTACACTCGGGCACAGCAATAGGTGTTTGTGTTTTTAGCGGCAGTGTTTTTTTAGTTGTAAGCCTATAAAGCTGCTTACGTATGAGGTTTACAATTTCTTTATCTTTAAGGTTTTCTATCAAGTAGGACTCAGGAGGGATAGAAGCACCAATTTCAAACTCTAAAGATTTTTGGCGCTGCTTAAACATTTCGGCCACTAATAGTAAACTTGCCAAAGGTTTATAAATCATTGATGTACCATAAAAAAGCGGACTATTTTTGGCTTTAATAAAAATAGGTAAAATGGGGCAGTTGGCTTTTTTTGCCATACGTAAAAAACCGCTATTCCATTTGCAATCCTTAATACCGGTTGGTCCTAGGCGCGACACTTCCCCTGCAGGAAATATAAGTAAGGCACCTCCACCTTTTAAATGGTTTTGTATATTACTAAGCTCTTGCTTTTTACTCATACCAGATAAGTTATCAACAGGGAGTAAAAGAGAATGCATTGCGCTGACCGACATTAACATGCGGTTTGCGACTACTTTTAAATCCTGCCTTACTGTAGAGAGTACTTTGATAAGTGCTAAAGCATCTAGTGAACCAATAGGGTGGTTAGCAACAATAACAAGTTTACCCTCGTTAGGAATATGTTCTATCTGCTTAGGTTTATAGCGCGTATCAAAATTGAGTTCATCAAGTACTTGCTCAACAAATTCTAATCCTTGTAGGTGAGGGTACGTATTACCAAAGGTGATAAACTCTTGTTCATGCAATAAGTAACCTAAGCCCTTTTTTACTAAACCTTTTACTTTTGGAGAGTTCTCTAGTTGTGGTAAGTTTGCTGCAATTACTTTATCAACACTTATCATATTAACCTCATATTCCGTTTGGTCTATTCGCTATACATGTAAGATTAAAAAAAGGGTGTGACAGTTACTTTGCAGTAGTGTGACTTTTTAAAGTACTAAATTATAAACTGTGAATTGCTAGGAGAATTTATGTCGGTATTGGTGGCTATAACGGGGCGCAACAACGAAAAGCTAATAACGAAGTTACAAGAGCGATTACCAAATACATTGATAGAGCAATGGCCTGATTGCAAAAACGCAAATAATGTGGATTTTGTACTTGCGTGGAATGCTCCTGAGTCTCTGTGGCCGCAGCTGCCTAACTTAAAAGCTGTGTCGTCATTTGGTGCAGGCGTAGACAGTATCGATTTAACATTACTCGACGAAAGTGTCGAAGTAGTACGTATTGTTGACATGCAACTAGCTGAAGATATGGCGGAATATGTACTTACACATGTCTTAGCTCAAAAATTACGCTTAAAAGAGTATTACACTAAACAAACACAGCAAACATGGAAGCCAAAACGAGCTTTTAGTAATAAACATGTTGGTATACTTGGATTTGGCGAATTAGGTAAAGCATGTGCGCAAAAACTTGTAACTAATGGTTTTAAAGTAAGTGCCTGGGCGCAAAGTAATAAAAACACGACTAATGTCGAGGTTTATTATGGCGATGAAGGACTTAGCGATATGCTTTCTGACGTTGACTACCTTGTATGTCTATTACCCCTTACGCAAGCAACTACAGGCATTATTAATCACTCAATGCTCGCTAAGCTACCTTCACATGCTGTTGTTATTAATGTGGCACGTGGCGCTCATGTGGTTGAGCAAGATTTATTAAATGCATTAAATAGCGATAGCTTACGCGCTGCTACCTTGGATGTTTTTGACCAAGAACCTTTAACGCAGAACCACCCTTACTGGGGAAATCCCAAAATAACACTTACACCACATTGTGCAGCGCTATCTGATTTAAATAGCGTTATAGACCAAATAGCCGATAATATTGAACGTTTGAATAAGGGCTTAGCACTCAATAATTCAGTGGATAGAACAAAAGGTTATTAGCTGATAGCTAATTAGTTTAAAAAACAGCTTGTTAACATTTGTAATTTTCATTAGTGTAAAAGATGTTCTCACTAATAAAAATATAAAGAGGGTGTTATGAAATCCAGTCAAAGTGGGGCTAAATTAAGCCTCGTTGTTATTTCAATTATCGTGCTAGGTGTTTCAGCTTGGTTTAATCAGGCTAACGCTGAAGATAGTCCATCTAAAACACAAACCCAAAGTGAATTAACAATAGCAGATTAACCTAGCTTATTAGGTATTTTCGGTTTTCGTCTTTCTTCTCGTTTCTCTCAACAGTACATGCTCAGCACCATTATTGTAGTGGTGCTTTAGTGGCGTTTAATATTGTCCTGATGCAACGTGTTTCTAATATTTTAAAAATTCGCAATAAAAAAGCCCAGCAATGCTGGGCTATTAAATATTCTAAGGAAAAGTTGTTAACTTTGGGTTACATTAAATTGCCCGAATGTATAAACTTTAAACAAGTAAAAAGTGTTGATCAACACTAAACTCATATTTGAAATAACGCTCGACGACATAAGATCTAGGCTAAATGATAAGAACAATAAACCACATGCACTAATGGCGGCAACGCGCAGCAGTGTTATCTGGTTAATAAAGAATGCACCTAAACCTAGTGCAAGTAGTGTAGTATTTAAAAGCCAATCTAGCTCGTTTAGCATGGTCGTTTCAATAGTTCAGTTGTTGAAAAAAGGAGCGCCATTATGTTGATCTTTTGCACACCTTTCAACCAAGTAATTTTAAATTTTCAGATTAGTTTTTTTAATGCTAAAAGTAACTGCCAATTGCCGAAAACAAACCATTGTCAGCAATTACTTGATACTTTTGACAGCTCTGTGGTTTTTGTAAATCACTGCATAAATAAAGGGATTCACGGCTAGAATCATAGTTGGGATGCAAGTTGGAATCAATTAAAGTAGCTCCGTAACCTAAAAGTCCAGGCCAGTAAACACTTTCACTTACCATCCCTAATTTTTTATAGGTGAGCAAGGTTGGTTTTGGAAAAGCTAAAATTATTACAATAACAATGGCCAGAGATATAAATAGCCCCTTTTTTGACTTTGTTTTTTGGCTAGTGCCATTGTTTATGTTTGTTTTTTCCTCTACGGGTATAGAGCGCTGAGTAGGGCGTTGCGGCTTTCTTTTTTGCGCTGTTTTTTTTCTTGTTGGTGCTTTACCTAGCAACGACTGTTTATTTGGGGTTTTAGACATAAAGCAAATCTGGCCTTTTTTCCGTAGGTCTCTATAATTAAATGAGCAAATTTATATACTAAGCTAATTATTATGATAACTTAAAGTTAGCTTATAGCCTACGAGGAATAAAGATGAATACGCAGCTATCAATTTTAATTGTAGATGACGTTAGCACAGTGCGTAGTTTTTTGAGCCAAACGCTCATGCACTTAGGGATAGATAACGTAAAGGAAGCATCTACTGCCTCACAATGTATTAGTGAGTGCCAGGCTGCAAATTATAATATCATTTTTTTAGACATAGAACTGCCGGACGGCGATGGCAAAGATTTGATTGCACAAATCAATGAATTAAGCCCTGAGACAAATGTTGTAATGGTATCTGCACATTCAGGTATTGAAAATGTTAAGGATGCAATTGATAAAGGCGCTAAAGGATTTGTAGTGAAGCCGTTTACACCTAAAAAAATAGCGGCAATGCTTAAGAAGTTTTATCCAGACTTGGAAAATGTATGACACTAATCTGTTTAAATATTTATGTCGACTGTTATTAAAGTACGAGTTTAAATCTTAGATAAAAAAAAACCGGCAAAAGCCGGTTTTTTATATTCTATCAAAAACAAATTATAGAGCTTTAATCTTAGCTGCTATACGGCTCTTATGACGAGCTGCTTTGTTTTTGTGAATTAGACCCTTAGTTGCGTAACGGTCTAGGATAGGTGTAGCAACAGAAAAAGCTTGCTGTGCAGCTTCTTTATCGCCCGCTTCAATAGCAACAATTACTTTTTTGAAGTAAGTGCGCATCATTGAACGACGGCTTGCGTTGTGCTGACGGTTTTTTTCGCTTGTGATAGCGCGTTTTTTTGCAGACTTGATGTTAGCCAAGGTTTGCTCCTAACAATCTTAAAATAAAGCTTAAATTAAAGGCCGTGGAATATGCCTGTTTCTATCATGGATGTCAATTTAAATTTAACAATCCAAGAAAAACTGCACCATATAACGAGCATCAATTTGCCGCTTTAGCAGTTAATATAGACATTGTAACAAAGCACAGACCCCCAGCCTAGTGCTTTAAAGCGATTTATAAAAAAGACTGTGGCATAATCGCCTATCTTGAGGATTTTTGAGTAGGTTTAAGGTGTCAAAAGGTTTATTTCGCTCTGGTATGATTGTTAGTTGTATGACTATGATATCGCGTATTTTAGGGCTCGTTCGAGATGCTGTCGTTGCCAATTTATTAGGCGCAAGTGCAGCGGCTGATGTTTTTTTATTTGCTAACCGTATTCCTAATTTTTTACGCCGTTTATTTGCAGAAGGTGCCTTCGCACAAGCATTCGTACCTGTGCTAAGTGAAATTAAAGAACAGCAAGGAGACGACAAAGTCAGACTTTTTGTTGCACAAGCAGCAGGCACCTTAGGAACCATTTTGCTAATTGTCACTATTATAGGTGTTGTTGCTTCCCCTGTTATTGCAGCATTATTTGGTACCGGTTGGTTTATAGATTGGTGGCAAGGCGGACCTAATGCCGAAAAATTTGAACTTGCAAGTTCACTACTTAAACTTACATTCCCTTATTTATTTTTTGTAAGCTTAGTTGCACTTAGTGGTGCGGTTATGAATGTGTATAACCGTTTCGCTGTTGCTGCATTTACACCAGTTTTGCTTAATGTTTCTATTATTACGTGTGCAATTTTTTTACATGATAAATTTTCAGTAGGTGCTTATGCACTTGCCATAGGTGTATTTGTCGGTGGTGTAGTGCAGCTACTATTTCAACTACCGTTCTTGTATCGCGCTAAAATGTTGGCGCGTCCGCGCTGGGCATGGCAAGACGAAAACGTAAAAAAAGTACGAAAACTTATGCTACCGGCTTTGTTTGGTGTCTCTATTAGTCAAATTAATCTGTTGCTCGATACCATGATTGCGTCATTACTGATGACGGGTTCAATTGCGTGGCTTTATTATTCAGACCGCTTAATTGAATTTCCGCTGGGATTATTTGGTATTGGTATTGCGACGGTTATTTTACCGGCGCTTTCTAAACTACATAGCAGTAAAAAAAGTAGCGACTTTCAGCATACTCTCGATTGGGGAGTTCGTTTTGTTATATTTTTAGGCCTACCAGCAATGGTAGGTTTGATGATCATCAGCCCACTTATTATTACCGTGTTGTTCGACCACGGTGCATTTAAAGAAGACAGTATTGATCATGTCAAAGCTGTAAGCTTAGGCGTAGTCGCATATTCGGTCGGTCTTGTAAGCTTTATGCTAATAAAAGTACTCGCTCCTGGCTTTTATGCTCGTCAAGATACAAAAACACCGGTGCGTATTGGTATTATTACCTTAGTACTTAATATGGTGTTTAACATTATGCTGGCTCCTTTCATTGGTTATTTAGGGTTGGCACTTGCTACTTCGTTATCGGCTAGCTGCAATGCATTTTTATTATACAGACAGCTTAAAAAAGAAAATGTATACCAGTTCTCATCAATGAGTATGCGTTTTACACTTAAATGTGTTGTTGCAAGTATTTTTATGGGAGCTGTCACATGGTTTGTGAGCAGTTACTATTATTGGGCTACATGGGCCTTTACACAGCAAGTAATATTATTAGTAGCGCTAGTGGCTTTGGCAGGTATTAGCTACTTTGCAATGCTATTTGTGATGGGCGTTAGACTAAATACGATAAAAAGTGTAGCAATTACTGAATCAAACTAAAAAAAAGATTATAATCGGCAACTCTGCGGCTTTAATCATTTTTTAGCCGTAATTAATAGCTCGCTAAACAAGGCATTAGGTGGCATGGAGTTAATTAGAGGTATACACAATATTCGCCCACACCATTTTGGTTGTGTGTTAACTATTGGTAATTTTGACGGCGTTCATTTAGGCCACGCAGAAGTATTAAAAGGTTTACTTAGCGATGCTAAAGCGCATAGTTTGCCTAGCACTGTAATGCTGTTTGAACCCCAGCCACAAGAGTTTTTTGCTAAAAACAATGCCCCTGCACGGTTAACGCGCTTACGAGATAAGTTACGTTTATTGAGTGATTTAGGTATTGAGCGAGTTATTTGCATTAGCTTTAATCAGCAATTTGCAAACATGCATGCTGAGCAATTCGTTAATGAGATTTTGATTAAAAAGTTAGGTGTTAAAGCACTTACTGTTGGTGATGATTTTAAGTTTGGAAAGCAACGCCAAGGTAACTTTCACTTACTTGCTAGCATGGGTAAGCAAGCGGGCATGGATGTAAAAAGCACCGCGAGCTTTCGTCAATTAAATGCTAGAGTAAGCAGCACTTTAATACGAGATGCTTTAGCATCCGGTGACTTAGCGAGTGCTAAAATAATGCTTGGTCACGATTATGCTATTTCTGGGCGTGTTATACATGGCTGGAAAAGAGGACGTGAACTCGGTTTTAGAACGGCAAATATAGCCCTAAAACGCCAAGTGTGTCCTGTCAACGGAGTGTTTGCAGTGCAAGCAACGATTGCAGGAAAACAGATTTTTGGAGTTGCAAATGTAGGTAATAAGCCGACATTTAATGGAACTCGTGCATTATTAGAAGTTCACCTTTTTGATTTTGCACAGGATATTTACGGACAATTTATGCATGTGGAGTTAATAGAAAAACTTCGCGATGAGAAAAAATTCGAGACATTAACACAATTAACGGCGCAAATAGCAACTGATGTTGCTGCCGCTAAGCAGTGTTTTGGTTTAAATCAGGTAGCCGATAGAGACGGAATGTAGGATAAATGAGCGACTATAAACATACTTTGAACTTACCGGAAACACCGTTTCCAATGCGTGGCAATTTGGCACAACGTGAACCAAAAATGCTTAAAGCATGGTATGAGGACGACCTTTATGGTCAAATTCGCAGCGCTAAGAAAGGTAAAAAAACCTTTATTTTGCATGACGGCCCTCCGTATGCAAATGGCGATATCCATTTAGGCCACTCAGTTAATAAAATATTAAAAGATATTATTGTTAAGTCTAAAACATTATCTGACTTTGATTCACCATTAGTTCCAGGTTGGGATTGTCATGGTTTACCAATCGAGTTAATGGTTGAGAAAAAAGTAGGCAAGCCGGGTGTAAAAGTTACTGCGAGTGAGTTTCGTGAAAAATGCCGTGCATACGCTAAAAAACAAGTTGAAGGTCAAAAAGTTGATTTTAAACGTTTAGGCGTATTTGCAGATTGGGATAAGCCATATTTAACAATGAACTTTGACTTTGAAGCGAATGCAATTCGTGTGCTTGGTCGAATTATTGAAAAAGGTCATTTGCATAAAGGCGCCAAGCCTGTGCATTGGTGTACAGACTGTGGCTCTGCATTAGCAGAAGCTGAAGTTGAATACCAAGACAAGCAATCACCAGCGATTGATGTACGTTTTACATTTGTTGAGCAAGATGCTGTTGTAAGTGCATTTGATTTGGCTGATGGTCACAAGGGTGAGGGCAGTGTTGGTACTGTTATTTGGACAACAACACCGTGGACGCTTCCAGCAAACCGCGCAGTAGCAGTACATGCTGATTTAGAATATGCATTGGTGCAGGTTGAAGATGAAGGCGTACAACAACGCCTAATTTTAGGCTCTGAGCTTGTTAAAGATGCAATGGACCGTTTTGGTTTTAATCACTTTCACGTACTCGGTTATGTAAAAGGTGCTGCGCTTGAAAACTTAACTGTAGCGCATCCTTTTTATGATTTTAATGTACCAGTGATTGTTGCAGAACACGTAACGACTGACTCAGGTACCGGTGTTGTACATACAGCACCAGGACATGGTCAAGAAGATTTCGTGGCTGGTTTAAATTACAACCTTGAAGTAGCTAACCCTGTTGGCGCTAATGGTGTTTATTTACCAGATACTGAACTTTTTGCAGGTCAGCATGTATTTAAAGCAAATGCGAGCGTAATTGAAGTATTAAAAGAGCACGGTGCATTAATGCATCATCATGCTATAACTCATAGTTACCCACATTGTTGGCGCCATAAAACACCCATTATTTTCCGTGCTACACCACAATGGTTTGTAAGTATGGATCAGGCTAACTTGCGTCAAGATTCTTTAAAAGAAATTAAAAACACGCAGTGGTTGCCAGAGTGGGGCGAAAGCCGTATTTCAAACATGGTTGAAAGCCGCCCAGATTGGTGTATATCTCGCCAACGTACTTGGGGTGTGCCAATTGCATTGTTTGCTGATAAAGATACCGGTGCACTTCATCCAAATACTCAAGAGCTAATTGAGCAAGCGGCACAGCTAGTTGAAAAATCAGGTATTCAGGCATGGTATGATTTAGAACCAGCTACATTACTTGGTGAAGAAGATGCCAAGCAATACATGAAAGTGCAAGATACGCTAGATGTATGGTTTGACTCAGGTGTTTCACACGCATGTGTTGTAGACGCACGTGAAGACTTGGTTGGTCCAGCTGATTTATACCTTGAAGGTTCTGATCAACACCGTGGTTGGTTTATGTCATCAATGATGACATCAGTGGCTATTAATGGTCATGCACCATACCGCCAAGTATTGACCCATGGTTTTACCGTTGATGAAAACGGCCGCAAAATGTCTAAGTCGCTAGGCAATGTTATTTCACCACAAAATGTGATGAATAAACTAGGCGCCGACATTCTTCGTTTGTGGGTTGCTTCTACCGATTACACGGCAGAAATGACTGTGTCGGATGAAATATTTAAACGCTCTGCCGATCGCTACCGCCGTATTCGTAACACGAGCCGTTATTTACTAGCTAACCTAAATGGTTTTGATCCAAAAACAGATCAAGTGGCTATTGATGACATGGTTGAGCTTGATAAGTGGATTGTTGGTCGTGCTGCTCAGTTGCAAGACGAAATTTTAGCCGCATACGATAGCTACCAAATGCTATTAGTAACGCAAAAGCTAATGAACTTCTGTACAGGTGAGCTTGGTTCGTTCTATTTAGACGTAATTAAAGATCGTCAGTACACAGCTAAGAGTGACAGCCATGCACGTCGTTCTTGTCAAACAGCGCTTTATCATATTGCAGAAGCAATGACGCGTTGGATGGCACCTATTATGAGCTTTACCGCACAAGAAATTTGGGAAGCTTTACCGGGTGAGCGTAGTGACTACGTATTTACATCTGTTTGGTACGATGGTTTACAAGCGCCAACAAATAGCCAATTTAGTAACGATGACTGGTTAGAGATTTTAACAGTTCGCGACGAAGTAAACCGCTTATTAGAAGCTGCACGTAAAGAAGAAGTCATTGGTGCAACGCTTCAAGCAACGGTTAATTTATTTACTGGTAAAGAGCTTGCCGCTAAATTAAATGCGCTTGGTGATGAACTGCGTTTTGTATTATTAACATCTGCCGTAAATGTTTCTGAAGTTGATAGTCAGCCAGCTGATACACAAGCTACCGAAATTGAAGGTTTGTTCATTAGTGTTGCTGCAACAGATGCTGCTAAATGTGAGCGTTGTTGGCATTACAGTGAAGATGTAGGTGTTAATCCTGCTCATCCTGAAATTTGTGGTCGTTGTGTAAGTAATGTTGACGGCGAAGGCGAAAAGCGTCAATTCGCTTAGGAGTTATTCTTAGTGAGCAAACTAGCCCAAAAAAGTGGTTTAGTGTGGCTTTGGTTGAGTCTATTACTATTAGTAATAGACTTTGCCAGTAAAACACTTGTTGTAGGGACTATGGCTTATCAAGAGTCGATAAACTTACTCCCTGTTTTTAGTATTACTTATGTGCATAACTATGGTGCTGCTTATAGCTTTTTAAGTGAAGCGGGTGGTTGGCAGCGTTGGTTTTTAAGTGCGATTGCCATTGCTATTAGTGCTTTACTTGTGTGGTGGCTAAAACGCTTACCTGCAACAAACAAAGTACTATGCGGTGCTTATGCACTGGTACTTGCAGGCGCTATTGGTAATTTATACGATCGTATTGCGTATGGTTATGTAATCGACTTTATTCACGTATTTTATAAAGACTCACATTTTCCGGTATTCAATATTGCTGATTGCGCTATTTGTATTGGCGCAGCGTTATTGTTATTTGACGCCTTTACCGGCGAGAGTCCGAAGGAGCATAAAGCATGAGCCAAGCTGTAATTGGTGAAAACTCGAAAGTTATTTTCCATTTTTCTATTAAATTAGAAGATGGCTCTGCCGCTGATTCTACCAAGGTGCACAACAAACCTGCTAAATTAACAATGGGCGATGGCAGCTTAACGGCAAACTTCGAAAAGTGTTTATTAGGTTTAACTGCAGGCGAAAGTAAAACGTTTGAATTAGAACCTGAAGATGCGTTTGGTCAGCCAAATCCAGATAATATTTACTACGTTGACCGCAGTAAATTTGGCCCAGAAACACCAGCCAAAGTAGGTGCAATTATTGCGTTTACTCAACCTGATGGCACTGAGCTTCCAGGTTTAGTTCGCGAAGTGCAAGGTGAGTCGGTAACGATTGATTTTAATCACCCTTTATCTGGTCAGCGTTTAACGTTTGAAGTTGATATTATTGAGGTGGAAGGTTAATGGAAATATTACTAGCTAATCCTCGCGGTTTTTGCGCTGGTGTTGACCGTGCTATTAGTATTGTTGAGCGCGCTCTAGATATTTTTGAAAAGCCAATTTATGTGCGCCATGAAGTAGTACATAACCGCTATGTGGTTGATGGACTAAAAAGTCGTGGTGCGGTATTTGTTGAAGAGCTTGATCAAGTACCTGACGACAGCATTGTTATTTTTAGCGCACATGGCGTATCGCAAGCTGTTCGTTCTGAGGCTAAACGCCGTGATTTAAAAGTATTTGATGCAACGTGTCCGCTTGTAACTAAAGTACATATGGAAGTTACACGTGCGAGTCGTAAAGGTATTGAGTGTATTTTAATTGGACACCATGGCCACCCTGAAGTAGAGGGAACAATGGGACAATATGATAACTCAGCCGGTGGCATTTATCTTGTTGAAACCGTTGATGATGTTGTTGCGCTTAATGTAAAAAATGCTGAAAATCTTTTTTATTGCAGCCAAACAACACTCTCAGTTGATGACACCGCAGATGTTATTGATGCACTACGCAATAAGTTTCCATCAATTGATGGACCGCGTAAAGATGACATTTGTTATGCAACGCAAAATCGTCAAGACGCTGTTCGTGACTTAGCTGATAAAGTTGATGTGCTATTAGTTGTTGGCGCTAAAAATAGCTCTAACTCTAATCGCTTACGTGAACTTGCAGATAAAATGGGCACAGTTGCTTATTTAATTGATGATGCAACTGATGTACAAGAACAATGGGTTTCGGGTTCTAAAGCTGTAGGCGTAACTGCGGGTGCATCTGCGCCAGAAGTACTCGTACAACAAGTTATAAGCCGATTAAAAGAACTTGGTGGTACGCAAGTTGTTGAAAACCCGGGCGAGATAGAGAATATCGTTTTTGCTGTTCCTGTAGAGCTACGTTAATTTAAATATATTAAACATTTAGATTAAAGGAGAGTCGTTATGAGCAAGTCACTTCAAAATGATGGTTTGCTTTTTTCGGCTCTTTTTAATGAGCGAGGCGTACTAGCTTCGCTTATTGTTTCTCAAGTTATTGCTATTGTTTTAGCTTTTGCACCTAATGTAGAAGGAGATATTTGGCTTCGGCTTGGGATCATTAGCTTGTTTATGCATTTAATTGTTTTATTCGGTACCTCTTCTTTATATTTTTGTAGAGCTTTTTTACAAAAACGTACTCAAACTTTTCAGTTAAGTATACTTTTTGCCTCTTTTTTATTATCTACCTGTATTTTTAGTATTTTATTTTCTCATTTTGCTTTTGATATAGATGATACAAATAACCTAATTTATTTCACACTTCGCAATTGTATTATAGTGGCTTTACTGGCTGCTTTATTCGTCCAGTTTCTATTAATTCATTTTGAAAAAGAGCAACAAACTAAAGCACTCTCTCGTGCAGAACTTGATGCCTTACAAGCTAGAATACGTCCTCATTTTTTATATAACAGTTTAAACACTGCTGCAGAGCTTACCCATCATGATGCAGATGCGGCAGAGCAAGCCATTTTAGCTTTAGCCGCCTTATCGCAGGCTGCAATGCACTCGGGAAAAAATGTATCTCTTGAAGATGAAATAACGCTGAGCAAGCAATATATCGCACTTGAAACATGGCGGTTTGGTAATCGCTTAAGAGTTGATTGGCAAATACCCAATACACTGCCGGCATTGAGTATTCCTTGCTTAACCCTGCAGCCATTAATTGAAAATGCAGTATGCCATGGTGTTGAAACAAGTGAGCATGGTGCTGAAATAAAAGTAGAGCTACATATCACTACCGGCTATATAACCATGATTGTTTCTAACCCTATAACAATTTCTAACGCTCAAACTAGGCCTAATAACGGAATGGCGCTTGAAAACATTCGCCAGCGATTAAATATTTATTATAAAAATAAAGCGCAGCTAACAATTACTAATAAAAATGATGTGTTTAGGGTCAAGGTCGTTATCCCTAAGCTAATTGAGGGCAGTGTATGAATGTACTCATTGTTGATGATGAACCTCTTGCGAGATCTCGCTTAATCCGTTTGTTAGCACACGATAAAAGTATAGTTGTACAAGGTGAGGCAAGTAATGGTAATGAAGCCCTAGTACTTGCTAAAAATCAAACGCCAGATTTGATTTTTTTAGATGTTGATATGCCCGGTATGAATGGTTTACAAGTTGCGAATGAGCTCAATAGTTTAACTCTACCGCCCGCTATTGTTTTTATAACTGCCCACCCTGAGCATGCTTTTGATGCACTACAATTAAGCGCTGCAGGTTATTTAGTTAAACCTATTTCAGAGCAATCATTGCAAAAGGTGCTTAAGCAAGTTGGGCGTTTAAATAAAGTACATATTCAAAAACAAAAAAATGTAAAAGTGTCTTATCAATTAGCGGGCACCCTTCGTAGTGTTGATATAAATGATGTTTTGTACTTTAGTGCAGAAGAAAAATATACCAAAATGATATTCTCCGGTGGAGAGGCTTTGCTTGAGCAAAGTCTAAAGCAATTAGAGCTGCAATATCCCACATATGTTTTGCGAATTCATCGCAATACAGTAGTTAATAAACAAAAAGTAGTTGCTTTGCATTCAAAAGGGAGTGGGCATCATGTGATTGAACTGCAAGGGTGCAGCGAGTTATTACCTGTGAGCCGCCGCGAGCTTAAATTAGTTAAAAATACGCTTTAGACTTATTTTGCAATTAAGTTGCCTCTGACTTAAATGCATTTACGTTTAATTACTACTGTTTTGTTGAATGAGTCGATTTAATTAACCGTTTATCAACAAATATAACCGCTTGTCTTAGTCCTCATTGATTCCTAAAATAAATAGCATAAACTTATAATCAGATAATTTTTATTTGGTTTTACTATGCAGTCATCTCAAACAAAAGTGCAAAGAGGCTTCACTCTAATTGAAGTGTTAATTGCATTTATTATTCTTAGTTTTGGCCTGTTAGGCGCAGTTGCCTTGCAAGCAAAAGCAAAGCAAGCAAGCTTTGATTCTATGCAGCGAGCTGCTGCAGTTGCACTTGGTAATGATATTGTGCAGCGTATTCGTGCCAACGATACTCCTCAAATAGCGGGACTATATACACAGACATTTGATAGTGAAACTGCTACTACAACCTCGCAGGCGTGCTTTACAAACACTTGTAGCGCAGCGCAAGTTGCGGCGTTAGATCTTGAGCAGTGGAAAAGAGCTATAAGAGCTCGAGAAAATACGGGAACTTTAGATGGTGCTACCGTATGTATTGCACCTACCGCAGTTGCTGGTTCGGGTGGTAAAGCATTTAATTTAGAAGTAATTGTTTCGTGGCAAGGTCGACAAGAGTTTAATGCAAATGATGCTACTGGCGCTATAAAGTGTGGAACGGCTGACAAAAAGCGCCGCTTAGTTGTATTAACTAGTTACATTTACCTTAGGAGCTAACATGAAGCAAAAAGGTTTTACACTTGTAGAAATGATGATTTCATTATTTATTGGTGGATTAATACTAGGTGGCGTTATGTTCACCTATATAGGTATGAAAGTAACCACTAAAGATACGATGACTATTGGTGAACTTCAAGAATCAGGGCGCCTTGCAATTAACATAATGCAACGTGATATTGAACAAATTGGCTTTTGGGGAACTTATTATGACGATTCGTTCACCGCAATAAACACAGATACACTAGCAAACCCTGGAACAGACTGTTTTGAAGGATTAAATAATGGGAGTTTCCCTGATTTTGCTACAGCTAGTAATTTTAGAACTATTTACGCAAAGGTTGCTGGCGAATCAAAAGAGCTTAACTGTCTAAATAATCCGATTAAAAGCACTGATATTATTCAATTAAAATTTTTACAAGGCAAGAGTTTAACAGTTAGTGCAGTAACTAATGAGACTCAGGCCGATGAAAATTACTTTGTAGCTGAGCAAGAGAAAGCTCAATTTTTCCGTGGAACGGTTAACGCTGCAACTCTTAATGTTAATGCAACTGTTTGGCCTTATAGCCATCATGTTTATTATCTATCAGAACAAACTTATAAAGTTAATAATAAGAATTTAACTGTACCTGCATTAATGAGAAAGCG
The DNA here is from genome assembly GCF_000497955.1 of Pseudoalteromonas sp. TAE56. NCBI lineage: Bacteria > Pseudomonadati > Pseudomonadota > Gammaproteobacteria > Alteromonadales > Pseudoalteromonadaceae > Pseudoalteromonas > Pseudoalteromonas sp. TAE56. Next base: position 74,591 of record NZ_AUTN01000069.1, on the reverse strand, counting down.
CCTGGTTGCTGGAAATATCAACACAGAAACTATTATGGAAGGTGTTGAGAATATGCGGTTTGTTTTTGGTCTTGATACTAACAGTGACAATCGTGTAGATACCTACCGAAGTATTCAAGATATGAAGCATACAGATTGGGAAAATCGTAAAGGTATTTTAACTGTTCAGGTATTTTTATTAATACGCGCATTGCAGCCAGATCCAGGAGTTAAAATTAAAAACCAAACTTATACATTAGGTGAAGATGAAGATAAGCGTGTATTAACATTTACCGATAATTTCAGACGTACTGTATTTACTACTACTATTCGATTAAATAATGTTGGATCAAATTTATGGCGTATTTAAAACAATCACAAAAAAAACAGCAAGGTGTAGTTCTAATTACAGCTTTAATAATGGTTATTGCAGTGACCGGTATTGCTGTAACACTTATGAGCAGTAGTAGTATTGATATTAAAATTACCAATGCAGCACAAGAGCGCGAAGTAGCCGAAAATGAACTCATTGGTGAAGTGCAGCGCATGATCTCTGATGAGGCAAATCAAGGCGCTAATAATCAGTTCTTCCTGACTCCAGATGAAGTAACTGCAATCGCGGATGGTGATGACAAAGGTATGGTGATTGCAAATCATGCAGATATGCAAAGCAAAATGACTAACCTGAACAAGGGGGCGCTAGATTTAGAATGTCCTCGACGTTTTAATTTTACAGCAGGTATATCGTGCAATATGTTGCAGGTCGCCACCACAATAGAATATGGATCTAAAAGTAAGCATGAACTAACTATTGTTACAGGTATAGCACAAGAAATGGCCAGCGTAAGCAAGGGGATTTAAGATGAAATTTAAATTAAACAAAGTGTTAGCCTCTTTGCTTGGCTTAACAATAAGTATGTCGGTATTCGCTGAGGATATTGAGCTTTATGTAAATCATGATGTAGAGACAGACGAAAATCCAAGAGTGTTAATGATATTTGATACATCAGGGAGTATGGCTTGGGATGTTGTAGATGGTGGCCAGTGTTATCGCCGTTATCAAAATGGACAGTTTTATACATCTGATTGTTTTAAAAGCCAGACTTATTTCAATTATACACAACAGTGCTATAAATCTGTAAATGGATATGCTCAAGCTGTTTGTGAGGATAGTCGCTTATTAGTGGCAAAAAATGCAGTTAGCCAACTTATTACCGATAATGATGATATTGACTTTGGTTTAATGAGATTTAAAGAAAGCTCAGGTGGTTATGTATTAGCAAGGCTTGGTGCTAACAAAAACACTCTACTCAATGAAGTTGACGATTTACCTGCAAGTGGCGCAACGCCTTTAACTGAAACATTATGGGAGGCATATAGATATATTACTGGTCAAAATCTTGACTTTGGATACGGGGTTAATAACAGAGATAAAGCTGCTGATGCGAGTGGCACTTATAAGTCACCATTTAAAAAAGAAGCAGGAGACCCTCTCAGGTGCGATAACTCAATTAATATTATTTTGATGACAGATGGTGACCCTACTAACGATAGTGGACGAAATAATTATATACAAACGGTCCATAATAACTTATTTAGTGATTCAGCTCCTTTTGTAACTGGTGATTATTCTGATAGTTATTTAGTTGCTTTAGCAAAAATAATACACGGAACAAATAATACAAAAGTAGATTTATACTCCGATACAAGTGATGTATTAGATACTGGCAGAGTGTTCACCATTGGCTTTGGTACAGGAATGAGTGATGGCGGCATTGACTTGCTAGAGAAAGCTGCATCAGTTGGTGGTGGGCAGTACTTAGAAGCTCGAACTTCAGAAGCTTTATCAGAGGCATTAAAAAATACGATTTCGAGAATTAGAGAAGTAAACGATAGCTTTTCTTCGCCGTCAGTAGCTAGTAATAACGTAGATCAAACTCGTAGTCGTGATGCTATTTATTTCGCGATGTTTTACCCTGAAACGGGTGCTCGTTGGCGCGGTAATCTAAAAAAGTTAAAAGTATCTGGAAGTCAAATTGTTGACTCTAAAGGGCTTTCGGCACTTGATGAAAGTGGCTTAATAGATGAAAGTGCAAGAACTTTTTGGTTACCAAGCGATGAGCTCGCAGATGGTAACTTAGTAGCACAAGGCGGTGTTAACCTTCATTTAACAACATTAGATTCAGATAGTCGTAATTTATACACTGATAATCAGGGTTCTATAGTAAATTTCAATACCTCAGTTGTGAGTGATATTCTCAATTTAGTCGATAACAATCCGCTAAGTTTATCGAGCAATGATATCAAGTGGGCTATGGGTATAGACGTTGATGATGAAGATGCTGATGGTTCTAGCGTTGATCAACGTAAAGACATTTTCGGTGATCCTCTGCATTCTAAACCTGTTGCAATCGATTATGGTAATGATGATATTCGAGTTTTAATAGGAACTAATGCTGGCTTTTTACATATGTTTAAGGATTCAGATGATAGCGTAAGTGAAAGTTGGGCATTTATACCGTCTGCTTTATACAACATTATTGAACCTCTACGTGAAAATCAAGCCGATACGAAAGTATATGGTATGGACGGTCCTATTAGTATTTACTTTGATAATAAAAACTTAAATAGTGATGGTTTAAATGACGGTATTATTGATGCGAGTGGCGACGATAAAGTGTGGGCTTTTGCAGGAATGCGTCGCGGTGGTAAAAATTACTATGGACTTGACATAACAAACCCGAATATACCGAAAAAATTATGGGACGCTCCAATCGAAGGTGGTAAAGGTGATTTTAAAGAGCTTGCGCAAACATGGTCAAAGCCACAAATAGCCTACATTAAAGCCTTTGGGGATAAACCCTTATTAGTTTTTGGTGCTGGTTATGACACTAATAAAGACGCCGCTATACGTAGTGAAGATAATATAGGGCGAGGTATCTATATTGTTGAAGCTGAAACCGGTAAAAGGGTGTGGGCATTAACACCCGATATTAATGGCTTTAAAGGTAAACACAGTATTGCGGCTAATATAACGACACTCGACTCAGATTATGATGGATATATAGACCGAATTTATGCGGCAGATACCGGAGGTGATATTTGGCGCGTAGATATGCCTGGTAGTAATACTAGCGAGTTTAGCCACTTTAAATTAGCTGAGCTTGGTAGTAATAAAGCAACTGAGGACCGACGCTTTTTCTATAAACCACTCGTAGCACGTACAATTTATAGCAAAGTAAGCGAGTCAACAGTTAATGGCAGCACCGTTATAACACGCTTAGATACACCGTATGATGCCATAGTTATCGGCAGTGGTAATCGCTCAAAACCAACTGGTACCAATGAAAAAGATCAATTGTTTATGATCAGAGATGAAAATACGGTTAGTAAATCATATAAAACGAATGCTCCAGATACTATTGTACCTGCTGATTTGATGCAAATGAACTCAGATCCATTTGGTAATGCGTTAGATGACGTTGATGATTTTGTTGATTTGGAAGTCGATTTAGCTAAATTTAATGGCTGGNAAAAGTCGCTAGCTGCTGCTACCGTTGTTGGAGGTGTTGCTTATTTTACAAGCTTCACACCTGCATCAGATACATCGACTGAAAATCAATGTTCGCTAAGTGGTGGTGGTGGTTCTTTATACGCTTTTCACTTACATTACGGTACTAAGGTGTATGACGACCTTAAATTTACAACCAGCTATGATGTACCAGATACACCTCAGTTATACTTTGGTGAAAGCCCTTCATGTGTAGATGGTAATGGCGATGGTAAATGTGATGACGACCCAACAGTTGACGTAATACAAGAAAGTCAGTTTTATTTAATTGGGCCTGGTATCAAAGGTGAAAATGCGGAAAATCCAATGAAACCTGTAGAAATAAAAGGTCCTGGTTTAACTGTCGTTGATGGTAAAGTTGTGTTAGTTAATGACGATGCTGTAGGATTTGGCTTTAAAACCCAACAAACATATATCTATAAACGTGAAGAAAATGACGAAGTTAATAATTAAGGAAATTAAATGAAAAAACAACACGGGTTTACCTTAATTGAGCTGATGATAGCCGTTGCTATCGTCGGCATACTCGCTTCAATTGCGCTGCCTAACTATACTGAATATGTAAAGCGGGCTTCGCGCGCTGAAGCGGCTGCAGCATTGTTAGATGCTGCAAATAAGGAGGAGCAGTATTTTGTCGATAATAGGGAATATACAGAGACATTTACTGATTTAGGATTGCAAAGTAAAACCGAAAATGGCCATTTTGAACTATCTATAAGTGTAGTCGATAGCAATACCTTCACTATTACAGCTAAACCTATAGACGGTGCTGTAAAAGGCGATAATGATTGTAAAGAGCTTACAATTACTGACACAGGCCTCAAAGGTGCAAAAGGGTCTAAAGGAGACTCAGATGTTGACTATTGCTGGGGTCGATAGCCAAGATTACTTCTTCTGACACTTATCAGTTGATTTGATGCGAATTCTACCTGTTTGACTTACAGATAAAGCCAATCCTTCGAGATTGGCTTTATTGCTATTGGGGCAATATATAAAAGTTCCATTTTGAAAACCATTTAAAGAGCCATCTGGACGAAATGTAATGGCGTTGCGCGGATACTCTAAAGTATCAGCATCATGAACATCCTCGAAAGTGCTTAAGAGTAACTCATCATCATCTAGAGTCGTTGATTTATCTTTGTCGATAAATAGTGACATTTGACCATCCCACTCGTCCTTTGTACATTGACTGCTTTTTAGTGCGCAAAGCGTGACGTAGGTACCATTTTCAATTGCGTAAAGGCGGCCATAATTTATATTTCGGTGTAGTAGATTCACATGGTTATCTAATCGGTTTTTAGCCAAGAAGTCTGGATAAAACCACATCGATAATTGACTGATTACACTGACAACAGCAATCGAAACCATTAATTCAAGAAGTGTCACTCCCTTGTTTTTTGATATTGATAATCTCATCCTTGAAGACCTGAGTTAATAAATGATTAACTCAGTCTAGTAAATGATACAAATATGACAAGATGAATTTGTATGTTTTTTAATCGCAAGTCTGAGCTGTATCACCAGTATAAAAAGAAGTACCAGATTGAGATACTGTTAAAGCTTTGTTATTTTCATTATCATTATTAGGGCAATAGATAAAGTCTCCAGGATTTGTTGTAATACGACCACTAGTATTAAAACGAAGATTTGTCTCGTCACCACTATAACTAAGGCTATCAGTTGTAGGAATATCCTCTATAACTCTCAGCAAGGCATCGTTAGCTACGTTATAACTTCCATTGTTATCAGCATCAACAAAAACAACAATGATTTTATTCGTGTCCCATTCTTGTTGACATTCAAATTCATCATTGGCTTGTTTAATAGCGCCTTCTTGTGCGGGACATAGAATTACTATTTCATCCGTACTTGCTGCTTGAGAGCGAGCATAAGTAATGCTTCTTTTTAATTCCAACAAAAAATTCTCAGCTCTATTTTCTTCTAGCATATCGCTGCTATTCCAGATAGCAATGGATGCAATGATCCCAACGATAGCAACGGTTACCATGAGTTCTAAAAGAGTGAATCCGTTTTGTTTGTTTTTCATATTAATCTCATTTACTGCTAGTCATTTAAGTATCGCTATTTTTATACAATAAATTATACCATGATCGGTTGTTTTATCACCGTAATTCAATCGCTTTGTTTGCTATGAGCATCATGATTGTCTAAAATCGAGACAACTGGAGCTTTCAAAAGTAATTAATATGAAAAAAATAGAAGCAATTATCAAACCTTTTAAGTTAGATGATGTGCGTGAAGCACTGTCTGACGTGGGTATTACAGGTATGACGGTAAGCGAAGTTAAAGGCTTTGGACGTCAAAAAGGTCATACTGAGCTATACCGTGGCGCAGAATATATGGTGGATTTTTTACCTAAGGTTAAACTTGATATTGTATTGACTGATGAAAATGTAGATCGTGCAATTGAAGTTATTGTAAAAACGGCGCAAACAGGAAAAATCGGTGATGGTAAAATATTTGTCACTGATGTTGAGCGTGTAATACGTATTCGTACTGCTGAGGAAGATGAAGAAGCGATTTAAGCTTGTTTTTCTATGTAGTAAAAAGGCGCTTAGTAAGCGCCTTTTTTATTTATTTAGTTCTTTTATTTAGTCTTCTTGTTTGCTTTGCGTGCTCACTAAGCTCAGTTAAGCCTAATTGATTGTAACTTTTTTCCATCATTTCAAGCGCTGGATCTAAGTAACTGCTTTGTGAGTAATGTTCAACAACAAATTTACCTCTATTAGCAGCAGCTAAATAAGCTTCACGCTCATAATAGTAAGTGGCTACTTTCAATTCATAACGAGCCATACGATTTAGAAGCCATACTAAACGACGCTTAGCTTCAGGTGCGTAATCACTTTTCGGAAAGCGTTTTACTAGTGTTGATAAATCGGTAAATGCAACACGAGTACGGTTAGCATCACGGTCTGCTCTATCTACACCAAAGTATTCTTGGAACGCATTTTTATCAGCTTTAATGTTTACTAAACCACGCATGTAATACATGTAATCTAGGTCTTTATGGTTTGGATTTAAGCGAATAAAGCGGTCAATGGTTGCAAGTGCTTGTTCAGTATTACCTGATTGGTAATGTGCATACACTAAGTCCATTTGTACTTGTTTAGAGAATGGCCCAAACGGGTAGCGAGAGTCTATTGCACTCAAAAGTTCGATTGCACGAGCATATAGGCCAGAATCTAGTGTTTCTTTTGCATCTTCATATAAAGCGTGTGCAGATTTATTCGGTACACGTTGAATGTCTTCTTGGTCTGGAGCAGACGAACAAGCGCCTAAACTAAGTACAGAAACTGAAAAAACAATGGCAAATGCACGTTTCCCTATTTTATTTATCATTTTATTTGTTACCTTCGATGTCTTCGGCTAGGCCAAGTCGGTAAAACCGAGTAAACTATGCGTATTATATTATGCTTTTATTAAAAGCGATTCTAACCCAGTCGAGCAAAGCTTGCACTGGTAAATTGGGTAAAGTTACTAATGTCAGAGCAAATTTCTCTTCAAGCCGACGTTCCAACCGAATTAGGTGGTAAACGTCTAGACCAAGTATTAGCACAATTGTTCCCTGATTATTCACGTTCTCGTATAAAAACGTGGATATTGGATGATAAAATCACCGTAGACGGTGAAATTTTCAACACTCCACGCGAAAAGCTACTAGGTGGTGAAGTTGTAAGTGTTGAAACAACAATTGAAGCACCACGCGAATACGAAGCACAAGATATCAAATTAAACATTGTTTATGAAGACGATGATATTTTGGTAATTAATAAACCAATGGGCCTAGTGGTTCACCCTGGTGCGGGTAACCCTAATGGAACAGTGCTAAACGCATTACTACATTACTACCCTGAAATAATTAACGTGCCACGCGCAGGTATTGTGCATCGTTTAGATAAGGACACGACCGGTTTAATGGTTGTAGCTAAAACGATTCCAGCACAAACGCATTTAGTAACCGCGCTACAAAAGCGTGAAAACTTCACGCGTGAATATGAAGCACTGTGTAATGGCACTATGACCGCAGGTGGTATGGTTGAAAAAGCGATTGGCCGCCATCCGACTCAGCGTACTCATATGGCAGTACATGAACTGGGTAAACCGGCAATTACACATTACCGTGTTGCTGAAAAATTCCGTGCTCATACTCGTTTACGTCTGCGCTTAGAAACAGGTCGTACTCACCAGATTCGTGTGCACATGGCACATTTAAATCACCCGCTAATTGGCGACCAATCTTATGGCGGCCGTCCGCGTCCACCTAAAGGTGCAACACCTGAATTATTTGAGTTACTTCGTAGCTTTAGACGCCAAGCACTACATGCTGTAAAATTGAGTATTGCGCACCCAATCACCGGTGAAATGATGACATGGCAAGCACCTATCCCAGACGATATGGTTGCGATGACACATGCACTACGTGAAGATACTAAAGCTAACCCTGATATCGATAGATAATGCACTTATTGTCAGCGACATGGCAAAACCTTCATAAAGTAGGAACGTTAAGTACTACTTGTGGGGGTGGTATTTCAAAAATCCCATTTAAAAGTTTTAATTTGGGATTCCATGTTGGTGATAATCAAAATCATGTATCAAAAAACCGCTCACTATTAACCAAACACTTACCTAAACCTGCCGTGTGGCTAAATCAAGTTCATAGCTCTAATGTTGTTATTGTTGATGAGCATTTTGATTTTGATGAGTTACACAATGCTGATGCGCTTTATACTCAGTTATTAAATCAGCCTTTGGCTATAATGACTGCCGATTGCTTGCCTATTTTATTAGTGAGTGATGATGAAAAGGAAGTTGCAGCTATACATGGCGGCTGGCGAGGGCTTGAGCAGGGAATTATTAAAAATACTTTAGAATGTTTTAGCTCAAAGTATGAAAACATAAGTGCGTGGCTAGGGCCTGCAATTGGGCCAACTCAATTTGAGGTTGGGGCTGAAGTGCTTGAGTTATTTCAAAAAAGGTCTTCTTCATTTATTCAAGCATTTACACCACAAGCTAATGGCAAATATCTTGCTGATATTTATGGTATTGCGCGTACTTTCCTTACCCAGCAAGGCGTTAAAAATATTACAGGCGGCGACTATTGTACAGTCTCTCAAAGTGACTTATTTTTTTCTTATCGACGGGATGGACAAACCGGACGTATGGCAAGTTTGATCTGGCGCAAGTAATTAGTATCTTTAATCATTATATTTCCCCCTACACCTTGAACAAACACCTAAACATACCCATTAATTAAGCAATTAGATTATTTAATAGGTAACACCATGCGTTTAGATAGATTTACAAGTAAATTTCAATCTGCGCTCTCTGATGCGCAATCGCTAGCCCTTGGCCGCGATCATCAATTTATTGAACCCGTACATTTAATGTATTCACTACTAAAGCAAAGTGGCTCTAGTGTACGTGCATTATTTGCACAAACGGGTGTCAGCGCTGACGAACTCAACACCAAGCTTTCACAAGAAATAGAAAAATTATTTAAGGTCGAAGGTGTCGGTGGTGACGTTCAGCTATCAAATAATATGGCATCACTTATTAACCTATGTGATAAGTACGCGCAAAAACGCAAAGACAAATATATTTCAAGTGAATTATTTGTACTGGCGGCATGCGATGATAAAGGTCCACTTGGCGATATATTTAGGTCGTTAAATATTACCTCGACCAAAATTGAAACTGCAATTAAAGCGATTCGCGGCGGCCAAAAAGTTGATGACCCAAATGCCGAAGAAACACGTCAAGCGCTTGAAAAGTTCACGATTGATCTAACTGAGCGAGCTGAGCAAGGTAAGCTTGACCCCGTTATTGGTCGCGATGACGAAATTCGCCGCACGATTCAGGTATTACAACGCCGTACTAAAAATAACCCTGTATTAATCGGTGAACCGGGTGTTGGTAAAACAGCAATCGCGGAGGGGTTAGCACAGCGTATTATTAACGGTGAAGTACCTGAAGGATTAAAAAACAAACGCGTACTATCACTTGATTTAGGTGCGTTAGTTGCGGGTGCTAAATACCGTGGCGAATTTGAAGAACGTCTAAAATCAGTATTAAACGAATTGGCTAAAGAAGAAGGCCAAGTCATTTTATTTATTGATGAAATACATACTATTGTGGGTGCAGGAAAAAGTGATGGCGCAATGGATGCAGGCAATATGTTAAAGCCAGCATTAGCACGCGGTGAATTACACTGCGTAGGCGCAACCACGCTTGATGAATATCGTAAATACATAGAAAAAGACGCAGCTCTTGAGCGTCGATTTCAAAAGGTACTTATTGAAGAGCCATCGGTTGAAGATACCATCGCGATATTGCGAGGCCTAAAAGAGCGATATGAGCTACACCATTCAGTAGAAATTACTGATCCCGCGATTGTTGCTGCGGCGCAGTTATCTCATCGTTATATTAGCGATCGTCAGTTACCTGATAAAGCGATTGATTTAATAGACGAAGCGGGTTCTTCAATTCGATTACAAATTGATTCAAAACCAGAGTCATTAGATAAACTCGAACGCCGTATTATTCAACTTAAGTTAGAAGATAATGCGCTAGCGAAAGAAAAAGACGAAGCAAGCCAAAAACGTCGAGCTGAAATGCAAGAATTGATCACCGACCTTGACGGCCAATACCGCGAGCTAGACGAGATATGGAATGCTGAAAAAGCATCACTTCAAGGCACGCAAGTAATTAAAGCCGAGCTTGAACAAGCAAGATTAGATTTAGATGTAGCGCGAAGAGCAAGTGATTTACAGCGTATGTCAGAGCTGCAATATGGGCGAATTCCAGAGCTTGAACGAAAACTTGATTTAGCCTCACAAGCCGAAATGCAAGAAATGACTCTGCTTAAAAACCAAGTAGGTGAGGATGAAATTGCTGAAATACTGTCTCGCTGGACAGGTATTCCTGTTGCAAGAATGCTACAAGGTGAGCGTGAAAAGCTGCTGCAAATGGAAGATAAGTTACACAGTAAAGTAATAGGGCAAGATGAGGCGGTTGTTGCTGTTTCTAACGCAATACGCCGCTCGCGTGCCGGGCTTGCAGATCCTAACCGTCCTATTGGTTCTTTCTTATTTTTAGGCCCGACAGGTGTGGGTAAAACAGAGCTGACAAAAGCACTGGCTGGTTTTATGTTTGATACCGAAGATGCCATGGTGCGTATCGACATGTCTGAGTTTATGGAAAAACATTCAGTTGCACGCTTAGTAGGGGCACCTCCAGGTTATGTAGGTTACGAAGAGGGCGGTTATTTAACGGAGGCCGTACGTCGTAAACCTTACTCAGTGATATTGCTTGATGAAATAGAAAAAGCACATCCTGATGTGTTTAATATTTTACTGCAAGTATTAGATGATGGCCGATTAACTGACGGACAAGGTAGAACGGTTGATTTTAAAAATACCGTTATTATTATGACCTCAAACTTAGGCTCAGATATTATCCAAGAGCAAGCGGGTAATAATGACTATACGACTCTTAAAGCTAAAGTAATGGAAGTATTAATTAATGAGTTTAGGCCTGAGTTTATTAACCGTATAGACGAGACGGTCGTGTTCCACCCATTAGCTAACGAGCACATAAAAGAAATAGCTGATATTCAGTTAATGAAATTACGTGAGCGTTTAACAGAGATGGGGTATCTGCTTGAAATAAGTGATGCGGCTCTTGAGCGAATTGCAGCAAGTGGGTTTGATCCTGTGTACGGTGCACGTCCGCTTAAGCGGGCTATCCAACAAACGATAGAAAACCCACTGGCACAAAAGCTACTTAATGGAGACTACATACCTGGTTGCGTGATTGTTATCGACGCAAATGATGAAGGCTTGGTATTTACTAAGCGTTAATTGCAAATAATTAAAGTCAAAAGCCGCTAAAATAGCGGCTTTTTTATGTCGACTATATTGCTAGGTATTAAACTTTAAAGGTTAGTAATAAATCGTTCACTCTACGTGAGCCTTCAACAAGCTCAGCTGCACCTTTTGCCACATTAAAGCTTAAGCTTAAGTTGTTATCGCCAAAATCTTTAATTTGCGAAACATTATTACTAATGTCGTTACTAACCATTTGTTGCTCTTCTGCAGCGGATGATATTTGTATTGCCAAGTGAGATATTTCACTGATTTGGATAAAAATCCCCTCTAATTCAACTTGGGTTTTATCGGTTGTCAAAACACAGTTATCGGCTTGTGCTTTAGTGCTTTGCATTACTTTGGACCAGCTAAATAAAGTGTCTTGTATTTCTTTAATAGAGCTATGGATTTGTGTCGTAGCATTTTGAGTGCGTGACGAAAGAGTCCTTACCTCATCGGCGACTACAGCAAAGCCTCGACCATGCTCTCCCGCTCTAGCTGCTTCAATCGCTGCATTAAGGGCAAGTAAGTTAGTTTGATCGGCAATTCCCTCTATTTCACTCATTACCTTACCAATCTTATCTGCTTCAGAGGCTAAGCTGGTGGCTGTGGTTGCAGCCTTTTCTACTTGAAAAGCTAAATCAGATACCATTTTACTATTATCTGCAATATGGTCTTTTATTTCAGAGCAACTTTGGTGGGTGTTATTCACTTTATCAGCTGTTTGAGCGGTATTCACCGATATTTCACCAATGGTAGAGCTCATTTGAGTCATCGCTGATGCAATTTGTTCTAAACGCTCACCTTGCGAAGAAATGCCTTTTTCAGTAAGCGTAGATTGTTTATCTAGATCAGTCGCAATGCCATTGAAGCTTAATGTAGAGTCTTTCATACGGCCAAGAACCGTGCGCAACTTTGCGCTTAGCATTTGCTCTCTATAATCACTTACGCTATGCGGTGTGTGGCCGCTGTAAATATAGCGAGAGATTGAATCGGCTTTTGCTTTTTGTTCGCGTAATATTTTAGGGGTAACAATCAGTTCGTCATAATTTAGCGCAATAACTAAGGCGCACATCAATAGGCTAATTACAGCTAAAGAGATTGATCCCGTAACAGCAATAAAAATCAGCCAAAGTAATAGGCATATAAAAGTAATGCCTTGTCTTATTGTGGTGTGTTCTCGTAGTTTAAATGATGACTTATTGGTATTTATTTTGTTGTAAAGAGCGTGTGCACGTTGTTTAAGTTGAGAGCTCGCTTTGGTTCTTACTGATTGATAACCAACAAGTCGGCTATGCTCAAAAATGGGTGTTACAAAGGCATCTACCCAATAATAACGGCCATCTTTACAGCGGTTTTTAACCATACCACGCCACGAGTGTTCTTTTTTTAATGTTGCCCACATTTCTTTAAAAGCAGCTTTTGGCATATCAGGGTGACGAACAATATTATGATGCTGACCGATAAGCTCTTGTGCGCTATATCCTGCCACAGAGCAAAACTCTTGATTGACGTATGTTATTACACCTTTGAGGTCGGTAGTAGAAACAAGCTCTCGTGACTCATCAAAGTATACTTCTTCATTTTTTAAGCTTTTATCATTGTGCATTATGTTTATTATCATCCTTTATTGTTGCTGTCATTATATTGGTTACACACTACAAAGCAAAAAATAGCGTCATTCCTTGTATGCTCATAAGGCAAATAATTGCGTTTATTGATCTAGATCAAATTTAAATGTCGGATAGCTAAATTGAGCTCATTTTAAACAAGTTACGGTCTATTATTTTAGGCTTATATTTTGCGTATTTAATTTATACTTAAATACGCATTTAAAGCATTTGTATAATGCCCAGAGCAATGGCAATATTACGACTTAATATAATGATGTTGGTCATATCAAACGCATGTATAGAGTGGGTAAATAATTATTAACTTAGAAAAATTATATTGTTCTTAGCAATTTATACCAGTTGCATTAAATAAGGATCTATTATAGCGCTAAGAAAATAGCACAATAGTAAGGCGAAAATTATGACATATAGTTGTTCTATATGAATAATTTTTAACGCAGTGAGTGCGCTATTTAATGCGATAGAATGATCATATTTTCAATAAAATTGGTATTTATCTTGAGTCTAAGTAATTAGCCCCCATAACCTTATGATTAAGCCACGTGGCCCGAGGAAAGATTTTTTGACAACACATGATTTAGCTAACGCACTTGAAGCGTTATCAGTAAATGAGCACCAACATGCAGTTAAAGGCATTAAACGTGGCATAGAGCGAGAGTCGCTAAGAATACAAGATAATGGCGCTATATCACCTCAAGGTCACCCAAAAGGTGTGGGCAGTGCGTTAACTAACGGCCATATCACAACTGATTTTTCTGAGTCTTTACTTGAATTTATTACTCCAGTTAGTGAATCGTCAACGCAAACGCTTAAGCAATTAAAAGACCTTCAAAAGTTCACTCTAGAAAAAATGGGTGATGAACTGCTTTGGCCTATTAGCATGCCATGTTTTATTGAGCACCAAGACGATATAGTGCTAGCTCAATTTGGTAGTTCAAATACAGGCCAAATGAAAACACTATACCGTGAAGGATTAAAAAATCGTTACGGTAGTATGATGCAAGCAATTGCGGGTGTTCACTTTAATATTTCATTTCCAGATACGCTTTGGCAGTCACTTCATTCGTTACAAAAAAGCAATGCAAACCTTCAAGATTTTATCTCAGAAGGTTATTTAGCGCTGATTCGTAACTTTAAACGCGAACTATGGCTAATAAGTTATATGTTTGGCGCATCGCCAGCATTGTGTAACTCATTTTTGCAAGGGCGAAAAACCGACTTACCATTTAAAAAACTAGGTAAAGGCACGCTTTACTTAGAAGTTGGTACAGCACTGCGTTTAGGTAATTTAGGCTATACAAATAGCGCGCAGTCGTCACTACGCGTAATGTATAACTCGTTAGATGAATATGTAGCGGGCCTTAAAAAAGCAATCAACACACCATCAGAAATTTATGGTGATCTTGATGACTACAAGAGTGAAAACCCTAAGCAGTTAAATAAAAATATTCTGCAGATTGAAAACGAATTTTACTCGCCAATTCGTCCTAAGCGTAATGCAAAAAGTGGTGAAACGCCAACGGATGCATTGCTTCGAGCTGGCATTGAATACGTAGAAATTCGCGCATTAGACGTAAACCCGTTTAGTGAAGTTGGTATTGATATTGAACAAATTCACTTTTTAGATGTGTTTTTAACGTATTGTTTATTAAAAGATTCAGCTCCAATGGATTGGAAAGAACAAGCGCGTAGTACTGAAAATCTCGACACAGTAGTAAACCAAGGTCGAGAAGAAGGGCTAATGCTTAACTTTAATAACACACAGCGTAGCCTTCAGTCGTGGGGCGATGAAATATTTACCCAGCTTACTGATGTCGCTAAATGGATGGATAATGCTTATGGTGTTAACTATTACTCGGATACTATAAAGCGCATGGCAACGTGGATACATAATCCAGAGCTTACTTACTCTGGACGTTACGTGTCACAGTTAAAAGAGTCTGGTTTAGACAACGGGCATTTTGCACTAGCATTGGCTAGTAAATATAAGCAAAGCCACGCAGATACAGGCTACAGCGAGTTTTTAAAACCTTGGCTGGAACAACAAGTAGTAGAGTCTAACGAAGCACAAGCTGCAATTGAGCAGGCAGATACCCAGTCATTTACCGCGTTTTTAGATGCGTATTTTGACGGTAAATAACCTTTATATTTAGCAAAATTTAAGCAAAAAAAACGCAGCCCAAGTTGGCTGCGTAAATATATTCAGGGATGAATTAATGCTGTACTGCTGCATTCATTGAGTCAGACCCGCACTTTTTAAAAAAGTTCTGTGAGATCTTAGAAAAATGAAAAAAAATGCAATTATCCTATCTCTCGCCATTACTTTAGCCGGTTGTGCTACAGCGCCTCCAAAGCAACCTAACGATTTATGTAAAATCTTTGAAGAAAAGCCAGATTGGTATTTCGACGCAAAAGATGCACAAGAAAAATGGGGTTCTCCCAAGCATGTACTCATGAGTATGATGTACCAAGAAAGCTCATTTAAGCATGATGCCGCTCCGCCAATGGAGTACTTCTTATGGATAATTCCTACCGGTCGCGCAAGTGATGCCTATGGTTACTCGCAAGCTAAAACACCAACATGGTCTGATTATATTCGTGAAACAGGCAACAACGGTGCTGATAGAGACGACTTTGACGATGCAATCGACTTTATGGCGTGGTTTGTTTATAAAACGCATAAAGTAAATAAAATATCTAAATGGGATGCTTACGCACAATACCTTAATTATCATGAAGGTTGGGGTGGGTATAAGCGTGGCACGTACAAAAAGAAAAAGTGGCTAATGGGTGTTGCGAACAAAGTTAAGCACAGAGCTAGCCGTTATGGTGCGCAATTAAAACACTGCGAAGAAGAGCTTGATAAAGGTTGGTTTGAACGTCTTATATTTGGCTAGATAGTTATTAATGGATATAAAAAAGGAGCCAATTGGCTCCTTTTTTATTTAGCGAGAACGCTTATTCGGCAGTATCTTCACTTGTTTTATCATGTTTTCTTTTACTTCGAGTACTTCAATAGGATATCCCGCGATACGCAAACTAATATTTGCATCAGGAATATTCTCCAAGTATTCAACAATTAAACCACTCAGAGTTTTAGGTCCATCTAGCGGAAAATCCCAACCCATTTCTTTATTTAAATCGCGTACGTTAGCGCCGCCATCCACAATACATGAGCCATCAGTTTGTGTTTCTACTTCTTCGCTTGGCGTACGAGTTTGCGTCGTTGTAAAATCGCCAACAACTTCTTCTAAAATATCTTCTAGGGTCACTAGGCCTTGGATGTCGCCATACTCATCTACCACTAAGCCTATGCGTTCTTTAGATTGCTGAAACTTTAATAGCTGAGTATTTAGTGATGTTCCTTCTGGGATAAAGTAAATTTCACGTACAGCTCGTAGCAAAGAAGGTTTATCAAATTGCTCTTTTGTAAGTAGACGAAGCGCATCACGTGAGTGAATAAAACCTACTGCATCATCTATGTTATCGCGATACAACAACACGCGAGTATGTTGTGCATGGGTAAGTTGGCGACTAATTAGTTTCCAATCGTCATTAATATCAATGGCCACAATTTCGTTTCGTGGGATCATAATATCTTCAACGGTAACTTGTTCTAAATCTAAAATTGAAGTCAGCATACTTTGATGACGAGCAGGAATAAGTGCACCGGACTCATTGAGTACTGTTTTTAATTCTTCTTTACTCATGCTGTGTTCGTCGATTTGAGCGGCACTAATACCAAATAACCGCAGTATACCGTTTGTCATCCAGTTAATAACCACAACAAAAGGGAAGAGAATTTTTAGTAATCCCTTAAGTATTATTGAACTTGGAAAAGCAACTTTTTCAGGGTAGAGGGCAGCAAGGGTTTTAGGTGTTACTTCTGCAAATATAAGCACAACTAGAGTTAACACACCCGTTGCTATAGCAATACCTAGGTCACCGTAAAGGCGAATACCTATAATGGTTGCAACTTGGGCTGCTGCTATATTGACAAGATTATTACCGATTAAAATTAAACCGATGAGCCTATCTGGACGGCTAAGTAATTTACTGACTCGTTTAGCTGCACGATGATCCTCTTTAGCGAGGTGTCGCAGGCGTATACGATTGATTGACATAATTCCGGTTTCTGAACCAGAAAAATAAGCAGAAAAAAGCACCAAAAAACCTAAAATGATAAATAGGGTACTTGTCGATATGTCGTCCAACGATGGATCCTTTTCTTATAAATCAATGCGTATTAAGCTAGAGTGAGCAAGCAGAGTCAAGTTAAAACTTATTTAGTATCACTTCTTGTATGAAACGGCTGCCAAAATAAGCGAGTGTGAGGACAAATGCAGCGACCATGATTGTAATAACCACCGGTTTACCGCGCCAACCCTTTTTCATATGCCCGATAGCTACAACGGCAAAAATAGCCCACGCAACTAACGATAATATTGTTTTATGAATGAACTCTTTAGCGAACATTCCATCAAGAAATACAAACCCTGAAAGTAATGCAAATGTGAGTAATATAGTGCCTAAATTAAGAAGTTGGTAAAGCTGGCGCTCCACAACCATTAAAGGCGGAAGGTGGCTGTGCACAATTGCTAAATCTTTACGTTTTAAACGTTTATCAATAAAATAAAACTGTACACCATATAAAGTAGCAATAATTAAAATACAGTAGGCTAACAAAGATAAGGAGATGTGCGTTACTAAACCCACCTCAATATTAATACTTTGTAATAAAATATGATGAGGAATAAATAAACTGGCAATGGTTAGTAAGGCACCAAAACCATAAACAACGGGCAACAATAAAGTCGCAGGGAATTTTAGTGAGACAGCCGTCACCGAAACTACAATCACCCAGCAGGTCAAAAGAGCGACGTTTACGATACTTAAATCTTGACCGTCGGCTCTAAAAACAGAGTTAACTAACAGCAGCATATGCGCCACTATAGCAACCGTGCTTAAAATAACGGTTACTTTTTGGCTAGGGCCTTGTTGATGAAACAGGCGTGAAAGCACGTGAGACGTTGCTAACACATAAAATAAACTGGCAATAATAGTTAAACTAATAATCAGCATTGTGCTTGGGCCACTTAATTTGAGACAAAATAATCCTTGTTGTTATATAGCCATTGTATTTTATAGCAAAGCAAATGCATAGACCTTAAAAAAAGAAACTCAACAAGGTGCACTTGAACACTATATTGTAAGGCGCCATATACGGTATACTACTTTTAATTGAAACTTAATAAGTCAATCTAGGTTAATTGAAAAATCAAATTAACCGTAAAATTTAAATGGATTGATATAAACGTCTTATCGGAACCGTTACATGTTTGAGAACCTCCAAGAACGATTAGGTAAAACCTTAAAAAATATCAGTGGCCGTGGCCGTCTGACGGAAGACAACATAAAAGACACACTTCGCGAAGTGCGTATGGCATTTTTAGAAGCCGATGTGGCATTGCCTGTTGTTCGCGAGTTTGTAAAACAAGTTAAAGAACGTGCAGTTGGGGTTGAAGTTACAAAAAGCTTAAGCCCGGGCCAAGTATTTATAAAAATAGTGCGTGAAGAACTAGAAAAAGCAATGGGTGAGGCTAATGAAGAGCTAAGTCTAAATGCGCAACCGCCANCCAGCCGTTGTAATGGTAGCGGGTCTACAAGGTGCGGGTAAAACCACCAGTGTAGCTAAGCTTGCTAAGTTTTTAAAAGAGCGAAAAAAGAAATCAGTACTTGTAGTAAGTGCCGATGTTTATCGTCCAGCGGCTATTAAACAGCTAGAAACGCTTGCAGCAGAAGTTGATGTTGATTTTTTCCCAAGTGATATTTCGCAAAAACCAGTTGATATTGCAACCGCTGCAATTTCACATGCTAAAAAGAAATTTATAGATGTAGTACTTGTTGATACTGCAGGTCGTCTACATGTTGATAGCAACATGATGGATGAAATTAAAGATCTCCATAAAGCAATCAATCCAATTGAAACCTTGTTCGTTGTTGATGCAATGACAGGTCAAGATGCGGCGAATACAGCTAAAGCATTCGACGAAGCATTACCACTTACCGGTGTTATATTAACAAAAACCGATGGTGATGCACGTGGTGGCGCAGCTTTATCGATTCGTCATATCACTGGCAAGCCTATTAAGTTTATGGGTGTGGGTGAGCGCACTGACGCACTTGAACCTTTTCACCCAGACCGCATAGCGTCACGTATTTTAGGCATGGGTGACGTACTTTCATTAATCGAAGAAGTCGAAATGAAAGTCGACAAAGAGCAAGCTGCTCGAGTTGCTGAAAAAGTATTTAAAGGCGCAGGTTTTACCCTTGACGACTTTGCTGATCAATTAAAGCAAATGAAGAATATGGGTGGCATGATGTCAATGCTTGATAAGCTCCCTGGTATGTCTAACTTACCAGATGCTGTTAAAGGTCAAATGGGTGATAAAACATTTATCCAAATGGAAGCTATTATTAGCTCTATGACTAAAAAAGAGCGCGCACGCCCAGAAATCATTAAAGGTTCGCGTAAAAAACGCATCGCAGCAGGCTCAGGTACGCAAGTACAAGAGATCAATAAGTTGCTTAAGCAGTTTACGCAAATGCAAAAAATGATGAAAAAAATGAAAGGTAAAGGCGGCATGACTAAAATGATGCGCGGTATGAAAGGCATGTTACCACCTGGAATGATGGGCGGCGGCGGTCCTAAATTTTAAAAAGTACCATTAAGTTACTTTTTAAAATAATAGCGAATCATATTTAAAGGAGCAAATAGCTCCTTTTTTGTTGAATAAATTATGCATGTAATACACCTTTAACTCTTATTTGTCGTTGAGATCACGGTTTAACCTACTAAACTGCCTTTTTGGTTCACTTCTTACTTGCGTTATTGCCAAAAACTCGTACAATTCCCCAGCTCCCCATTCTGGGGAGTAAATCTTATTAATGAAAACAGTCAATCTTTATAGAGGACGGTATGGTAACTATTCGTTTGCAACGTGGTGGCGCTAAAAAACGCCCTTTCTATCAAATTGTGGTTGCGGATAGCCGTTTCTCGCGTGACGGTCGCTTCATCGAGAAAGTAGGCTTTTTTAACCCAATTGCTTCAGGTCAAGAAGAAAAAATTCGTTTAGATTTACCACGTGTTGAACACTGGGTAGGTCAGGGCGCATCTCTTTCAGATCGCGTAGCTAAGTTAGTAAAAGACGCTCGTAAAGCGGCTTAATAGGCGTAAGTGTAACCATGAGTCAAGAGAACACCTCATCAATAATTGTCGTAGGAAAGCTCGGTGCCCCATATGGTATAAAGGGCTGGCTTAAGGTACATTCATTTACTGATGATCCCGTAGGGATCTTCGATTTCAGCCCGTGGTTGATAGGGCAGCAAGGTAAATGGCAGTCCTTAGAAGTGGTCGACTGGCGTCGCCACAACAAAGGCTTTATCGCTAAATTTGCGCAGGTAAACGACCGAGACGAAGCAATGGCTTATACCCATGCTGAAATCTCAATGGATGCAGCGCATTTACCAGAACTCCCGCAAGGTGAGTTCTATTGGCGAGATCTCATTGGCATGTCTGTTGTAACCGATAAAGGTTATAGCTTAGGCATTGTTGATGACCTGATGGAGACAGGATCAAATGACGTACTGGTTGTTAAAGCAAACAGTAAAGACGCATTTGGTCAAGCTGAGCGTTTGATTCCTTTTTTAACTGATTCAGTTATTAAAGAAGTTAAATACGACGCAAGAGAAATTACCGTAGACTGGGATCCTGGTTTTTAATGACGCAAACTAGTTCATTATGGGTAGGGGTGATAAGCCTTTTTCCAGACATGTTTGACGCTATTACAGACCAAGGTGTTACCGGTCGCGCAGTAAAAAATGGCTTAATTGATTTTAACTGCTGGAATCCGCGAGACTACGCTTTAGATAAGCATAGAACCGTAGATGACCGTCCTTACGGGGGCGGACCTGGTATGTTAATGATGGTTGAGCCATTAAAAAAAGCGATTGCCGAAGCTAAAAAAGCAGCTGGTGATGGTGCTAAAGTAATTTATATGTCCCCGCAAGGGCGCAAACTTGATCAGCAAGGTGCTAGCGAACTCGCTAACTCTAAAAAACTGATTTTGATTGCCGGTCGCTATGAAGGTATAGATGAGAGAATAATAGAATCATATGTTGACGAAGAATGGTCAATTGGTGATTTTATTTTGAGTGGTGGCGAACTACCTGCCATGACATTAATTGACGCAGTAGCGCGATTAGTGCCAGGTGTGTTAGGTCATAACCAGTCAGCGGAACAAGATTCATTTTCGGATGGCTTGTTAGATTGTCCACACTATACACGACCAGAAACATTGGACGACAAACAGGTTCCTGCTGTATTACTCAGTGGCAACCACCAAGAGATAGCAAAATGGCGGCTTATGCAGTCATTAGGCAGAACTTGGTTACGACGTCCTGACTTGTTGCATAACCTAGCTCTGACTGAGGAGCAAGCGGTATTACTCGCGAAATTTCAGCAAGAGTACCAAAAAGCTTGTGGCTAGAAGACAGTTACACCTAGGAAAGTGAGAAACATAATGGCAAAAGTAAACCAAAATATTATTAAAGCGCTTGAAGATGAGCAGCTTAAAACAGACGTACCTGCATTTGGCCCTGGTGATACAGTGGTTGTACAGGTAAAAGTAAAAGAAGGTGCTAAAGAGCGTCTACAGGCCTTTGAAGGTGTTGTAATCGCTAAGCGTAATCGTGGTCTTCACTCAGCATTCACAGTTCGTAAAATCTCGAACGGTGAAGGCGTTGAGCGTGTATTCCAAACGCACAGCCCTCTTATTGATAGCGTAACAGTTAAGCGTCGCGGTGCAGTTCGCCGTGCTAAGCTTTACTATCTACGTGAGCGTTCTGGTAAATCTGCACGTATTAGAGAAAAACTTAACTAATACGCGCTGTTTATCAACGCAAAAAAACGGGTTGCATCCTTCGGGTTGCAACCCGTTTTGGTTTTAGAATATTATTTTCTCAATTCTCAATTCTCAATTCTCAATTCTCAATTCCTCATTAGTAAAATTTCCGCTTTAACCTTTTCTCAGTTAGCTGATCCTGTTAGTATTTATCGTATTGATTAGTTTACTTTTATGTAAATTTATATTTACGTTATTTGGTTTTTTAAGGTGGGACGAACGTGGCTGACATAAGTGATTTAGCACAGCTAAGAGAAGGTATAGATGAATGCGATGCACAACTTGTTGCCTTACTCGCTAAACGTAATGGTATTACGCAAAAAATTGGTGAGATAAAACAACAAACAGGCGCGCCTTTACATGCACCTGTCCGTGAAGCAGAGCTATTAGCGGCAAGACGACAAGAAGCAATAAATCAAAATGTAAGCCCAGATCTCGTTGAAGATATACTAAGACGTATGATGCGAGAAGCCTATCAAAACCAACAAGCGAAACTTGCATGCGCAGCGCCAGAGCTTTCGCCAATTGTAATTGTGGGTGGTCAAGGTGCCATGGGGCAGTTATTTGCACAGCAGTTTATTCGCTCAGGTTACGAAGTTAAAATTTTAGATAAAGATCAGCAAAACGATGCTAAAAGTATTTTAAAAGGTGCCAAGCTGGTAATGATTAGCGTACCTATTAATGCATTAGACGCTGTCGTTGCTAAGTTACCTAAACTAGATGAAGACTGTTTACTTGTAGATATTACATCGGTAAAGCAATCGCCTATTAAAGCATTAAAAGCTGCGCACAGTGGCCCTGTGGTTGGTTTACATCCAATGTTTGGGCCCGATATATCACATTGGGTAAAACAAACAGTTGTTGTATGTGAAGGGCGAGAGCACCAAGCGGCAAAAGGTTTATTACAGCAGTTACAAGTATGGGGTTGCCAGCTTGTTGAGCTTGATGCTAAAAAACATGATGAAGCAATGCAAATTATTCAAGTAATGCGCCATTTAACGACATTTGTGTACGGACAGTTTTTAGCAAAACAAAGTCATACGCTAGAAGAGTTGCGCAGTTGCTCGTCACCTATATATCAATTAGAGTTGATGATGGTCGGGCGTTTGTTTGCACAGTCGCCTGAGCTGTACTCAGATATTATGCTCGCACAATTTGATGATGTAGAGAACCTACTTGCACAGTACCAAGATACCTTTGCAAGTACATTAGCTAAATTAAAAGCGGGAGATAAAGCCGCGCTTATTGATTCTTTTGCTGAAGCTAAAGTTTACTTTTCTGACTCTACAGAACACTTTTTAACGCAAAGTCGAAGCTTATTAAATAAAGCGAATGATTCAAAAGTTTTAGATTAATATTTGTTATACCGTTTGCTTAAGTATGGGGACTTAATTCGTTAAATTACTCAAATACTTATACAGATTGGTACTGGTTAACTAAAAAGGGCCAAGATTGGCCCTTTTTGATTTGTAAAATTGCTTATTAAGTATTAACGCTTACGGCCTGCAATGACTCGCTTTGGTAGCATCCTAAAATACGTACATATTGGGTGTGCTCTTTAAGCTCTTCTAGCGCTTCTTTTACTTGGCTTTCGGCTAAGTTTGCTTCTAGGTCAACATAAAAAACTTCTTCCCACGGATTACCCGGAGTAGGGCGAGATTCAAGTTTTACTAAATTAATCTTGTGCTGTTTAAAAATCATTAGCGCATCGGCTAGTGAGCCAGCTTGCTGTTTTGTCGACATGATCAAACTAGTTTTAGTTGGAATTTGGTTAGATACTTGTAGAGGCTTACGTGCAACAACAATAAAGCGGCTATGGTTTTCGCTTTGATTAGCTAGGTTTGATTTAATAACCTCAAGCCCTACGTTTTTCCCCGCTTGTGCAGAGCCAATTGCTGCACTGTATGGTGTGTTCAGAGCTGATTGTAGCGCGCTTGATGTTGAATCACATGTTTCGTGTTGTAAATCACCTAAGCCTTGTAAAAAACGGCTGCACTGCGCAAATGGTTGCGGGTGTGCAAATATTTTTGTTAGTTGACTAAGTTCAGTCTCAGGGTTTGCGAGCAAGCAGTGCTCTACACTGTGAGTTACCTCACCAACAATTGATACTTGTGCGTGCTGTAATAAGTCAAACACCTCGTTAATACTACCAGAGCTTGTGTTTTCAATGGGTAGTAAACCAAAATCAGCTTGGCCGTTTTCTACTTTACCTGTTATTTCATCAAACGATGTACAGCCAATTTCAACTAATTTACCCGGGCGGCGGCTAAAATATTTATGACATGCTAGTTGGCTATAAGAACCCTGACCACCTAAGTAAGTTACACGGTGTGTTTCACTGAGGGCATCTGGATTCAGATTTTTTTGTAACATTGCTTGTTGGTGTAAAACAGAGTCTTCCAAAATAGTTTGGAAAACATTATTTACGTAGTAAGCATCTAAACCTAGTGATTTACCATAACCAATCAGTTTTTCTAAAAGTGCTAGTTCGCGAGCTTCATCGCGAATTGGTTTGTTGTTAGCAATTTTGTACTCAACCACACCATGGCTAATGCGGCGGCGTTTAGCTAATAACACGAGTAAATCAGAGTCTATTTCATTTATATCGTGTCTTAGGGTATTTAAAACATCATTTGTCATTTTGGTATCCTCATTCCAAAAGTAAGCTGTTATTACACAGCAAAAACAAAAAAGCCTCCCGGTTGGGAGGCTTTACTATTCGATTGATTTTATCTCACAAACAGGGAAGCCTCTCCTATATAAAGAAGCTAAAAAACGAAAAAAAAGTGCGAGAGATAAATATTTTCATGCGGTTAATGTATGGAGAGTTGCTAACAATGTCAATAAAGATCTAAATAAGCTTAGGGTACTATTTATTTCTCTATATTAGTTTTTATAGAAAGTTTACAAATAATTTATAAATATGAAACTGGATCTGGTATATTTCGTTAACTGGTTCAAATAATAACAATTATTAATAATTAAGGTTGACCCGTGGTTTACAGACGCCCTCCATCGCGTTTTGGATTGAATTCTTTAAGTGTAAAACTATCGCTACTCATATCCGCTATTTGCCTAATAGCAGGGGTGTGTGCGGCTGCCTTAATGCTTAAATCTGAAGAGAAACAACTTGTTTTTGAAGAACATGAGATTTTAAAAAGCTCGACAGACTTATTAGTGAAGCAATTTAATGAGCGCATTAAAACAAAAATAAATATTGCGCAGCAAGCTAATAACGTAGTAACACAGCAACTTTTCCAACCCAATTCACCAATTAATTTAAGCAACAAATCACAGTTACAGTTTAATAGCGACGGTACGATTCGAAGTGCCTCGGCTGATGGCTTATCAGCAGCATTTTTACCGCAGCAAAATTACTCTCCTTTTTATAAACGCCTATTTAATGATTCTGAGATGCTGTGGCGTATAATATCTCCTACACTGGTACACGACTTTTTTAACTTTTATCTCATTACAGATGATGATTTTATTCGTGTTTCTCCTCCAAACTGGGCACTGAACGCACCAGCTGGTTTTAGAGCGACGAATGGCTCAACTTATAAATCGATTAAGAGCACGCTTGAAACAGTAAGAGAGCCTGCATGGTCAAAAGTCTACTACGATACAGTATGGCGCAAGTGGGTTATTAGCCTACTAGTACCTGTTTATGTTGATAATGAGTTTTTAGGTGTGACGGGGAGCGATATTTCCCTCAACAAACTTATTTCGTTTTTACCTGTTGGTGATAAAGAAAAACACCTACTTGTGTTTGATAGCAAAGGGCAATTGTTGGCACACCCAGACTTAAATCCGACCTTACTAGCTGACTATGGTAGTGATAATAAAGCACTCGCTACTAACGAATTTGTAAACCCAGCGCTGCAGTCGATTATTGACGATGTTATTGCAGTGAAGTTACCTGAATACGCAAATTCATTTGAAAAAAATGACGAAGCTCATATTATCAATATTCGTAAGATTGATGACTTAGATTGGTACATAGGGGTATATAAAAAGCGTTCATCTACGTTATCTGCATTACAAGATTTAAAACTGAAGTTTTTCGGTCTCTTTATTTTATACGCAATATTAGTTGCCTTATTGCTGCATCAAGCGCTTTATCAACTAGTCCTTCGCCGTTTACATACTTTGGTTTATGCAGTTACAAGTTTTGGCAAAGGTCAATTAACTACAGAATTTCCACCAGAAAACAAAGATGAGATTGGCACGCTTAATGGCTCATTTAGAGACATGACGGTAGAAATTCGCAAACTTATCGATGGCTTAAACCAGAGAATTACAGAAAAAGAAATTGCTGAAAAAGCAGCTAATCGTTTATCTAAAGCGGTCGCATTCTCGGGCACTGGCGTTGTGATCACCGATGAGAATTTTGTAATTGAATACGTAAATCCAAAAATGCTAGAAATGACAGGCTACCCAGAAAGCCATTTCAACAGAGCGCCATTACTGAATATTATTGCCTCAGAGATGTCTATTTTAGTTGAAGATATAGACATAGATTTACGCAGCCGTAATTATTGGCGCGGTGATACATTAATCCAAGGCTTGAATAAAGAGCCAATTTGGGTGTCTTTAAGTGTTTCACCAATTCGTGAAGAGGGCGGTGAAATAATCAGTTATGTAGCATCAGCACAAGACATTTCGTTTGTAAAAGAAAGCCAGCGTAAAATGGAGCAACTTGCTTACTTTGACACCCTTACTGGTCTTGCCAACAGAACGTTCTTTAGAATGCAATTACGCAAATCAATGGCATTAGCTGAACGTGGGCACTATGCGTTTGCATTATTTTACTTTGATTTAGACGAATTTAAACGTATTAACGATACATTAGGCCACGATGCAGGCGATCAATTATTAATTGAAGTGGCAAACAGACTTAAAAAACGTTTACGAGCCGAGGACACCATAGCACGCCTAGGTGGTGATGAATTTGCAGTGTTGCTCAGTGGTATAGAAAGCCAAGCTCACGCGACTGATGTTGCCAATACAATTCAAAAAACGCTAAATGTACCTATTAAACTAGGTAGCAATGAAGTTATTGTGAGCGCGAGTATTGGTATTACAATGGCTCCGTACGATAGCCTAGAAGAGGATCAGTTATTAAAACATGCTGACTTAGCTATGTATGAGGCAAAAGCAAAAGGGCGTAATACATTCCACTTTTATAGCCAGGAATTGAACGCAGCTGCTAATGAGCGTTTATTTATTGAAAATGAGCTACGTATAGGACTAAAAGAAAAACAGTTTGTAGTTTACTACCAACCTCAAGTTGATAGTCGTACTCATCAGGTAGTTGGTTATGAAGCGTTATTAAGATGGTTCCACCCAACTGAAGGCGCAATCCCTCCAGATAAATTTATTCCTATTGCAGAAGCGACAGGCCTTATAGTTGAATTAGGCGAATGGGTGCTTCAAGAGTCTTGTGATTTTGCCGTAAGATTAACAAAGCAAGGCTTAGAAAATAATATATCGATAAACTTATCTGCTCGTCAGTTTAAAGACTCAAGCTTAGTCTCAACACTGAGTAAAATGATAATTAGGACGGGTGTTTCGGCTAAGCGCCTTCATTTAGAGCTTACCGAAAGTATGCTAATGGGAAATGTAGAAGCTGCAATTACACAACTTCACGAGCTTAAAGCTTTAGGTATATCTATTTCTATTGATGATTTTGGTACTGGTTATTCGTCGCTCAGTTACTTAAAACGATTCCCGGTTGATATATTGAAAATTGACCGTTCATTTGTAAAAGATATCCCTGAGGATACAAATGATATGGAAATCACTGCAGCTATTATTGCCATGGCGCAAAAGTTAAAGCTAGACGTGGTTGCCGAAGGAGTTGAGACAATAGAGCAGATGCAGTTTCTACAAAATAATAATTGCTTCATTGTACAAGGCTATTATTTTAGTAAACCCATTGCGGAGCACGAACTACCAAAATTGTATGAAAGGTTAAGTGAGCTCTCAAATAGCGAAGTAAGTAGTTAATAAAATTGCGGGTTAACCACCCGCAATTTTAACTTTAAATTTTAGCGCTTCTAAAATGGCTTTTAGTTTATCGCGGTCATCACCTTGCACTTCAATAATGCCTTCTTTTACTGCGCCGCCTTGGCCCATTTTGCTTTTTATAGTTTTAGCTAACTTTTTTAAATCGTGATCTTTTGGATCAATGCCTACAACTAACATTACGCCTTTGCCTTTACGCCCTTTTGTTTGACGTTCAATGCGAATAAAACCATCTTTAAAAAGCTTAGCTTCTAACTCTTTTTCTGGTTTTGGCTGGTCAATGCGACCCGTACTTGTTGAATATACTAAGTGACTATCACTCATACCTTACCTTTATGGATAAAAATTAATTAAATATTGGCGTAAATGATAGCAAATTTGAAGTTGTGTGTTTTTCTTTTTGCTAAATACTTTTAACAGGTTATATTTAGTTCAAAGGAAATATTATTGGAGTTTAATATGAGTTTAACTAAGAATGAATCAGTCGATGGCACTACATTAACAATACAAATCAAAGGTAAATTTGACTTTAATTTAGTGCAATCTTTTCGCCAAGCTTATGCTCAAATGAGTGAAAAAATTGTAAAGGTTATTATTGATTTAAGAGAGACTGACTACATGGATAGCTCAGCACTTGGCATGTTACTTAACATGAAAAAAACCATTGATAGCCAAGTAAAAACTATCGAAATAAGCAATTGCCAACCACAGCTTAGAAAAATTCTACAAATTTCACGTTTTGATAAAAAGTTTGATATTAGCTAATGATACATGTGTTAATTGTAGATGATCAGGCGCTCAACCGCATTTTACTCAGTAAAATGCTTGAGCAAGAAGGTTATAAAATATCAGTGGCTTATAACGGACTAGATGCGCTTAATGTACTTAAAAGAGAGCCAATAGACGTTGTTTTACTTGATGTTTTAATGCCTGTAATGGATGGTTTTGAAGCAGCTGAAAAAATAAAGCAGCAATATAGTGAAGTTTACTTACCAATTATTTTTATAACCTCCTTAGAAGATCAAGCAAGTTTTGAGCACTGCCTCGAGGTAGGCGGTGATGACTTTATTCATAAACCATTTGAAAAAGTTATTCTGCATGCAAAAATTAAAGCACATATTCGCACCAGAGAGCTGAGTAAAAAAGCTAACCAGCAAAAAAAATTGCTTGAATATCATCATAATCAAATCGAACGTGAACACGAAATAATTGAACATATTTTTAATAACTCATTAGAAAACCAAGGTAAGTTTAAAGAGTATTTAGATTTTAATTTATCACCTGCCTCTATGTTTAACGGCGATATGTTTTTAGTAGCGCAAAGTCCAATAGGTAATTTGTATTGCATGTTGGGTGATTTTACGGGTCACGGCCTTGCAGCAGCTATTGGCGCATTACCAACTTCTCGTGTGTTTTATACTATGGTACAAAAAGGTATGGCGGTTAATGATATTGCCAGCGAGCTAAATACGCTACTGTACAACCTTCTACCTGGGCATATGTTTTGTGCTGCAACCATTATAGAGCTTAGTGCATCAGGTAAAAGTGTTTCTGCATGGATGGGCGGCCTGCCAGATGCGTACCTAATAGATAAATACGGTAATGTAAAACAAACATTAGAATCGCAGCATATGGCGCTGGGGATTTTAGATGAACAAGAGTTTGAATATGAAGTTATTCATTTTGAAACAAATAGTAATACACGGCTAGTATTAGCAACCGACGGTATTATAGAAACAGCAAACAAAGAGGATATATTTTTTGGAGAAGAGCGGTTTTTACAAACCTTAAAAAGTAAATCGATGATTAGTAGTGAAGACATAGTTGCTAACGTTACTAAGTTTGCCGATGGCACTAAACAGCAAGATGATTTAAGCATTGTTTTACTAAACTGTCTGCCTTTAATTCCTGAGGAACAAGAGCGGGAAGCCTTTTCTACTTTAGCCTTTAATTTATCTTTGAGCTTAAACTCAGAGCAAATAAAAAAAACTGATCCAGTGTACGACGTCGTTAATATTTTAAGCAGTGTTGAGGGGTTAAATACTCATCGCTCTAATATATTTTTACTGTTGTCTGAGGCGTATAACAACGCGCTTGATCATGGTGTATTAGGACTTAATTCAGAAATTAAAAAACAAGAAGACGGCTTTTTTCGATATTACGAGTTGAGAGAGGCAGCCCTTGCTAAACTTACAGATGCCATGATTATTATTGATATGCGCTATTGCCCCGACACGCTCAGTTTATATTTTATTATTTGTGATTCAGGCCGAGGGTTTAGTAGTAAGCACGATGAGTTGGCAAAGGCTAATAACGAATTTGGCAGAGGGGTGTCTTTATTAGAAGAAATAGCCGAAAAAGTCACTTATAACGCCAGTGGTAACCAAGTTGAAATGTGCTACAAGTTGAGCTAGCTCTGTAAAAATATCCATGCTATTATTCTCGAAACTTTAGATGTATGGATGGCCAAATGATTTCTTCTTACTTAAAACAAGCACAACTTAGTGCTAATCCAGCTTTGATTTCAACAGAGCTTGAAAAGCTTGATCTACATTTAGCAAACACTGCTTTGCCTGATGTGTGTTGGGAGTATCAAATACCTGAGCTTGGCGAGGGCGGTGCATGTAGTCTATTTGGCTACTTACAAGATGAGCCATTCAAATTAACTGACTATCTTAAAAATGATGAGCAAACACAGTTCAAGCTAGCTAATTTACAAAGTATTGTAAGCTACATTGAGCAGCAAACAGGCGTTGATTGGTATGGTATTTATCAATCAACTAATACCCCTGAAGGTAAGCAACTATTAAAGCTGGCTTATCATGGTGCGCCTAGTCGTCCGTTGTTTCCGTTAACGCAAGCATTTGCGGCTGGCAGTAACAACGTACAGGTTGCGCTATCTCACAAGGGCCGCATTATTAATAACGTTGAAGCGTATTTATCACAAGGTGGTGAATACTACACATGCGATCCTAAAGTTAAATCAGAAACCTGCCTACCTTTATTTAATGCACAAAATGAATGCGTTGGTATTGTAGATGCAGAAGCCTTTAAAAATGATTTTTTTGATGAAAAGACGCTTGCCGTTTTAATTGCATGTTGTATTAAAATTCCTCACTTTCTAGTGTAAATAACGCTAGTCAATATGATGTGCTTTTATGTTAAGCTTAGCTTAACAGCTAACCCCTAAATAACGATAAGAGATAGCCAATGTTCTCAGTATTAAAACCATTACCAACAGATCCTATTCTTGGCCTTATGGCGGCCTATAAACAAGATACAAACCCTAATAAAATTGATTTAGGTGTAGGTGTCTACAAAGATGAGCAAGGCAATACACCGGTTCTTAAAGCGGTAAAAAAAGCTGAAGCGTTTCGTCTTGAAAACGAAATGAGCAAATCTTACATTGGTTTAGCGGGTAATTTAGATTACTGCCAAAAAATGGAGCAGTTACTATTAGGTGAACACCAAGCATTACTAGCTAACCGCGTACGTACTGCACAAGCTCCTGGTGGTACGGGTGCACTTCGTGTTGCAGCTGAATTTATTAAGCGTTGCAATAAAGACGCGACTGTTTGGGTAACTAACCCAACATGGGCTAACCACATTAGCTTGTTTGAAGCTGCAGGCTTAACAGTAAAAGAATACCCATATTACGATTACGAAAATAAAGATTTACTGTTTGATGAAATGATCAACACACTTAAACAAGTGCCTAAAGGTGATGTGGTTTTAGTGCATGCATGTTGTCATAATCCAAGCGGTATGGATTTAAATGAAACACAGTGGAATACGGTTGCCGAACTTGCAAAAGAAGTTGGCTTTACACCACTTGTTGATATTGCATACCAAGGCTTTGGTGCTTCACTTGAAGAAGATGCACGTGGCTTACGTATTTTAGCCGATGCAGTAGAAGAGCTAATTATTTGTTCTTCATGTTCTAAAAACTTTGGCTTATACCGCGAGCGTATTGGTGCATGTTCACTAATTGCAAAAGACAGCGCAACAGCAGATATTTCAAACTCTGTAATGCTAAGCGTTGTACGTAGTATTTACTCAATGCCGCCAGCGCATGGTGCTGACATTGTTAATACTATTTTAAGCAGTACTGAGCTTACACAATTATGGCACTCTGAGCTTGATGAAATGCGTAGCCGCATAAATGGCTTACGTAGCTTAATTAAAGAAAGCTTAGCAACTAAAGATATTGCTCAAGATTTCTCGTTTATCGAGCGCCAAAACGGTATGTTTTCTTTCTTAGGTATTAATAAAGAGCAAATTGCTCGCCTACAAAAAGAATACGGCATTTACATTGTTGGCTCTAGCCGCGTAAATGTTGCAGGTGTTAGTCATTCAAATATTGAATACTTTTCAAATGCTGTAGCTGACGTTTGTAAATAAATGCAGTTAATATAAAAAACCGCACACCTGATGATGTGCGGTTTTTTATTATCTAAATTAAAACAAAAAACTTTAACCAATAGCAGGAATAAGCCCCACCATTTGCATAAACTGTGCAGCAATAATAGTTATGCCACATATAGCTGCTATACCAAGCCCAACATTCCCACTTTTTACTTTATAGCCTGTTTTATTTGATGTTGTACGCTGTTTATAAACCATTGCTACAGGCAAAAATATAGCCAGCACGACAAGTGCTATTGCAGCGTAACCTAAAGCCATAATAAAGCCTTGAGGATAAAACAATGCAAAGCCAAGTGGCGGAATAAACGTAATTAAGGCCGTTTTTATTCGATCCGTTTTATTGTCACCTTTTTTAAATGCATCAGCAAAAAAATCAAATAACCCTAAACTCACCCCTAAAAATGATGTCGCCAGTGCTAAATCAGCAAATAACTTAACGGCCGTTGCCACACTTGGGTTATGCGCAATGCTTGCCACGCTAGATACAAACCCATTAAGCCCTTGGCTGTTGAGTAAATCAGCTTGACTCATAATACCTTGGCTAAGTAGTTGCCAAAAAATATAAATAACTAAAGGTAGGGCGGCTCCAGCAATCATTACTTTGCGCAGTACTTTTATTTCAACACCAACATATTTAACAATTGAAGGAATAGATCCATGAAAGCCAAACGAAGTAAATATAACTGGTATAGCCGAAAGGATTAATCCTTGCTCTACGGGCATCTCTAATAAGTGCTTACCTTGCACATAAGGGGTAAGCATGTAAAACAAGCTAGCTAATACAACAATTTTTATTGTAAATAATACTCTATTTAGTTTATCTACCTTGCTAGTGCCTAGCGTTACTACACTTGCAATAATAACAGCGAGGATCACAGAGCCAAACTGTGGGGCTATATTTACATCAAAGCCTATATTTATACGCGCTTGAAGTTGTGCACCACCACCTGCAATATAAGCAGCGCATAAAGCATAAAATAAAAAAACCATCGAAAAATTCGCAATATATTGTCCGCGTTTTCCAAGCCATAATTTAGCCAATGTATTTAATGTAGCATCGCGTGGTGCATATTGGTGTAGCTCTAACATGAGTAGTGCGGTGTAGGTCATTAGTAACCAGCTAGCAATTATTAATGCAAGTGCAGTACTAAACCCAAGCCCGGCAGATGCAATTGGCAATGCCAACATACCTGCACCAATAGTGGTGCCTGCAACAATTAACATGCTTCCAGTTGTTTTATTTTTAAGCACTTAATTACCTTAATTATTATTAATATACATGCACGATATAACTAGTTGCTCAAATCTCAAATAGTTTTGTAATAAAAGAACGTTATTAAAATGTAACTTACAATTTACAACTGTATTTATTAAGGACTTTAGTGTTTAAAAAGTACTAAAGCACGGCAGTGAGCGTATAATTTGTTTTTTGTTTTTTGTTTTTTGTTTTATTCATTCATATAAAGCGTAGGGATGGCACGTGCCAGTTAAAGTATCGTATTTTTTAATGGTTCTTATATGGTCTACTACACCACTGGGTATAGTGTGGAGTAGTGACACCGTATCGCCAACACTTGCAGTGTTAATGCGGATGCTGGTGGGGCTATTTTTAGGCGGGTTAATTGTTGCTATTACAAATATTAGAGTGCCTTGGAGCAAAAATGCATGCTTACTTTATTTTTATTCGAGTATAGGTATTTTTGGCGGTATGTTGTTGAGCTATATGGCAGCTAAAACAGTCCCTTCGGGTATTATTTCGCTTATGTTTGGCCTTGCTCCTATTTTGTCAGGGTTGCTTGCTCAGCAATTATTAAATGAACCTAAATTTAGCCCGATTAAATTAGTTGCGTTAGCGTGCGCCTTAATTGGCTTATATTTCGTTAGTTATAACCAAGTACAAAACTCGCAAACTCAAGGGCTCGGGTTACTTTATGTGTTTATGGCTGTCTGCTTTTTTAGTTTAAGTGGTGTGATGATCAAGCGCGTGAAAATTGCGATTCATCCTATGGCAACAACATTTGGCGCATTGGTTTTTGTAACCCCACTCTTTTTTATTGCTTGGTGGTTATTAGATGGTGAGTTGCATATACAAAACTGGAGTGCAAAATCATTGTGGGCTATTGGTTATTTAGGAATATTTGGATCTTTAGTAGGGGCTTTGGCGTATTTTCATGTGCTGCAAAACCTAAATGCAAGCACGGTATCACTTACTACACTTATAACTCCTAGCTTTGCGTTAGGCTTGGGAGCTTGGCTAAATAATGAGTCATTAAGCCAAGAACTAATAATTGGTGCGGTTATTATTTTAATTAGTCTAGGTTTTTTCCAATTTGGTGATAAGTTTTTAAGGCGAAAGAAAGTAAACACAAATTAGCTTTACTACATTTTTTCAATTTAGTGATAAGTTTTAAAGCGAAAGAAAGTAAGCGCAAATTAGCTTTACTACATTTTTTCTATTTGAATAATTAAACGACGGTTTTTGTCTCGGCTTAAAATGTTATCGTTATTATCAACAAAGCGTTTTTCGCCCAAACCGGTTGTTTGTACTTTGGCTTCATCAACACCCAAGCTCACCATATAATCTTTTATAGTTTTGGCGCGCTTGCGCGATAAATCTAAGTTATTCCAGCGTCCGCCATAACTATCGGTGTATGAGTCAATACTAATGGACTCTATGCTTGCATCATTTTTTAAATACTCAGCAATCTTATCAAGACGTTGTTGCGAGGATTTAGTTAATTTACTGCTGTTAGATTGATAGTTCATTACAGTAAACGAAATATCTTCAAAGCTGTAAGGGAGTAGCTCATCACGGCATTGTAAAAAAGCCCAGTAAGCTTGTTTAAAATTTACGCTCGATATACCAACGGCAATTTTATCGGCACTGTTTTGCCAGTCTTGATAATAAAAAGTAGGGTAGTAGCCTTTTTCAAGCTCGGTAAGCATTTCCCATGCGGTTTTATTGCCTAGCTCGCCATCAAACTTTTTAAGTAATTTCATATTTGCAATATCGCGAGCGGGCAATCCTGCACGCCATGTAGGTGGCACTGCTTTTAAACCTGCAATTGCGTAGTTATCTGGGCGTACAACCATATCTAAATTAAATGTTAAGTTTTTATTTTTACTTGCAGAAGCTTTAAATATAGCTTCACCGTAATAAGGAACCTCATGATTTAATTGGCATTGTAAGCGCGTTGTTTTAACTACTTCCCAGTTGGAGTTGTCTTGGGTTGCTGTGTATTGGCGCATAGCAGCTTGCGAGTGAGTACTGTAAAGCACTGCACTTATACTAAGGCTAATAAATAACAACTTATACTTCATGGTGCTCTCCAGCTATCCGGGAATGCCAATAATTTGGCAAATTTACGACTGCAATGATTAGTTTGTTCTCTACGTTACTAACTTATAAGTTAAAGCAAGTTATGTGCCTACAATTTTAAAGCAATAAATACTTAAATCCCCTAGCCTAGGGGGCATCAATTTTGACATAATAGTCAGCTTACACGTATAAACAAAGAAGACTATGGCAAATACTGAGCAAACACCTTTCGCAAAACGCTTTCGTGGATTTTTTCCTGTTGTTATTGATGTTGAAACTGCAGGTTTTAACAAAGAAACAGATGCCTTGTTAGAAATAGCAGCCTCTGTTTTAAAAATGGATGACGAAGGACTGCTCAGCATAGATCATACTGTTCATTTTCATGTTCAGCCATTCGAAGGCGCTAATATAGAGCAAGCAGCCATCGACTTTAACGGTATAGACCCGTTTTCACCATTACGTGGCGCAGTACCTGAAGATGAAGTAATTAAAGAAATATGTAAAGTAGTACGCAAAGCGCAAAAGGCTGCTGGGTGCCAACGCTCAGTTATTGTGGCGCATAATGCCGCATTCGATCATGGCTTTTTAAATGCAGCAATAGAGCGTAATAACATTAAGCGTACGCCATTTCACCCGTTTGTAAGCTTTGATACAACATCTTTAGCGGGTTTAGCGTTAGGGCAAACTGTATTAGCAAAAGCATGTAGAGCGGCTGGTATCGAGTTTGATAACAGCCAAGCGCACTCAGCGCTTTACGACACAGAACGTACAGCTGAGCTTTATTGTTTAATAGTAAACCGCTGGCAGCAATTAGGTGGTTGGCCATTAGCGCCGCTAGATGATGGCGACGCTGATGCCGAAGTTGACACTGAAACAAAAAATGACGAAGAAACTAAAACGTCTGAGTAATTTTACCCTCAGTTAGCTTAACTAGGTGGGGCGGGTAAATACGCGAAAATTGTTTAGAATCTTTCGCTATTTTAAGTTCCACACCAGGGTGCATTAATTCATTTACTTTTAAACGACTACTGGCAAGTAATTGCACTATTTTTTGCTTAATAAGTAGTTTTTGACGATGAATATGCGCAGAGCGTATTTTTATATGCTTTTCATTTTCAGTTATTTTATTCATGAATTGCTGGCGCTGAGCAGCACTCGCAATTTTACTCGCTTTTTCACGAGCCTGTTGTAAAGCTGTTACTTTAGTCGCAAGTATTTTTTCAAAATCGGTGATTTGTGTTTGCTTTTGGCGAAGCTCAAACCAGAGTTGCGCTAAAAATACGCGTGTTTTAGTACCGGCTGGNCCGCCAATAATTTTACCTCGCGGGTCATTTGCTTTGCCTACACGTATTAATCGCCTAGCACTTAAATCACAATGCAGAGCTTGGCGTTCAATAAATAAATCTTGTTCGGATTTAATATTGCAGTACTGGGCATAACCAATCGAAATAGTTCGCTGAGATGTTATAGAGCATGTAAATGCTTCCTCGCCTTCACGTTTTCGGCCAATTGCGCCAAGCATAATGGTTACCG
This sequence comes from Pseudoalteromonas sp. TAE56, assembly GCF_000497955.1. Classification (NCBI taxonomy): domain Bacteria; kingdom Pseudomonadati; phylum Pseudomonadota; class Gammaproteobacteria; order Alteromonadales; family Pseudoalteromonadaceae; genus Pseudoalteromonas; species Pseudoalteromonas sp. TAE56. The sequence goes on along the minus strand of NZ_AUTN01000069.1, from coordinate 37,251 downwards.
CACTTTTACTTTCAACAGTTCCTGATTCTACAAAACCAAGTACCGTAATATCACCGTTGGCTTTTACACGCATGCCGTCTTTAATATCACCAGTAATAATTACGCTACCATCAAAATCAACATGGCCTGTACTTACATCTACGTTATCAAAGCATAAAACGTCATCTACACGCATACCACGGGGTAGGGCAACGGGCACACCTTTGCAGTCGGCAATAAGCATATTAGGATTATTAGGGTCTACTTTTGTACCTTCGAAAGGCTGGAGTTGGTGATCTTTACCAGGTTTTGCACTAATTGAATCGCCAAATACCGTATAGCCTTCTTCTCCAGGGGTAGCTGCAATACGCTGCATTAAGGGAGTGCCAGGTTTTACGGTGATAATAGCGCCAAGGTTTTTCATATCAACCTTACCGCCTTCTTTAGCTTGTGGGCTAAGTACTCGGTCTTGAGCTGTTGAGCATAAACGCACAAATTTAGCATCGCGGCCCTCTTTAGGATTGCGCCCATGTGCAATTATGGCACTGTAAGAGCTTCCTGCCGGTTGCTCAAACTGCTGGCCTAAAAAGGTATCAAGCGCACGAGGACTTATTCCTTTTTTAACACCTGCATCAGCAAGTGCTTTTTGCGCGCCTTCCATAGACAAAAGTGCGCCACCTTTAGCGGTAGTTAATGTTGCTTCTGCGACCATGTTTTTTTCATCAATATTAATGACAATTGAAGCATCTACAGCTTTAGCAACGACAAGCGATACTTCCTGATAATTTTTAGTTGGCGCAAAAAGCTTTCCAATATTGGCAATTACAGCTTCGTACTCACTAAACTCAGATTGTTCGAGCATTTGCGTTAACTGAGTACTCGTAACAGGAAAACCACTATCAATAGGGTGACTTTCTAAAGAGACAAACCCTGTACTTTTATCAAATGAAAAAACCGACATTTATTAATTCCCTACTCTATGCCTGTTATTATTTTTATTTTTTACAACTAAAGGTTTAGAAATAGCAAAAACCTTAACTCCTCATTTGAACACAGGTTAAACACATTGTTAAGTAAATGTTTATATAGGCTTGCATAAACTAAATTTTGCTTACTTAACGCGCGATTGACACATACAACTAAAATAAAGCGTTACTAGGCCTTGAGTATCAGTACTTTACTCAGTTATACTGTTTGTACGCTCTGAATTGAGTTACTAATTCAGGGGCTGATTAGGATTCGACGGAATTCAAGAAGCCCAAGGTGCATGTCGAGGTGCGGTTTGCCTCGTTAAACAGCCGCAACCTAAAGTAATCGCAAACGACGATAACTACTCTCTAGCAGCTTAGGCTGGCTAGCGCTCCTTCCATGTATTCTTGTGGACTGGATTTTGGAGTGTCACCCTAACACCTGATCGCGACGGAAACCCTGGCCGGGGTTGAAGCGCTAAAACTAAGCGGCCTCGCCTTTATTTACCGTGTTTGTCCGGGACTTAAAGGTTAATTAAATGACAATACTAAACATGTAGTACCGACGGTCGAGGCTTTTCGGACGGGGGTTCAAATCCCCCCAGCTCCACCAATAAAGGTTTTTGAACTCGTTATTCGAAAACCATAAGAAACCCGCAAATTTGTTAATCCAAATTTGCGGGTTTTTTTATGAAATTTATAAAGTGAAAATAAAGTTTAAGAAATTCTAATTGCACGTAGCTTCATTTTTATTGCAATTACAAGTAGGCTAAATAATGACAGCATACTTATTAACAACGTTAGATTAAGTATTGGGTTGCTTGGCTCATCGGTACTGACCGGAGAGCTGTTTATAGTTTGCGAGTTTTGATGTTGCCTAATATAGCTTTGGCTGATCCAATCTACCGCGTTTATCCATTGTACTTTGGCGGGGTCAGTATTATTGAGCATCCCTATTGCGTGCTTATCGTTATCTAAGCTTTTTGAAAGTTGTATCAGTTGCTGCCAAAATTCATTTTTAGGGCCTAGGTCGTCTATCTCTTGTAGATGCTGTTGTAATTTGTCACCCCCCATCGTTTTTATATCAGCTTGTCCGGTACTTTGCGCGTAGCTATTTATTAGCGATGAAAAGCGTCTAAAGTACTCATTACTTTTTTGCTGTGTAGGGTTAGCTGTTCGCTCGTTTGTTACTTTTTGTGCTGGTTGATTTAGGCTCTTTTGATCAATCAAATATTGTTTATAATTTTGGTAACTTAAGTTGTTTGTAGTTGTGTTATTTGTAGTTCCGTTATTTAGAATGCCAAAGTTGTTTTTCAGTGCATTAACACTGATCACTACGCCTATTAAGGTAATAATACAAAGTGCGCTATAGCAAAAGTACAATGCGCTTTTTAAAGTGTTACGCAGTAGTTTATATTTATTATAACTTTGCTTAATAGCGGCAGCTGTATTTGGGGCTTTGCCCGTATCTAGGCGTTCACTTTGTACTGAGATACTTTTGCCTTCAGTACATTCACTAATGTGTTTATCTGTATTTTTACTGTGCTCAGTGAGTGCTATTTGATTATTTTGAGATTGAGAGATTACAGTAATTAGTTGAGGTTCTACTTTAGTAATCAAACCTAGCTTTTTAAGTGAGGATTCTGTTTTAACAGCATCAATACTCGATAAGTCTTTTTTTAAAGCGTAAGCTTTTCCATCAAATAACTGAACAACAATATTATGAGGAATATTAAGAAGTTGGCTGAGTTGTTCTTGGGCAGAGGTAAGGTCAGTATTTTGATATAACTGACCATTAAAAACAATTTTAAATGTGGCGCTCACGTTGGTACCTTGCTTGTGTAATTCCATTTTTGGAATTTTATTTTTATTATTTGATACACAAAGTTAATTTAACAGATAAAGGTGATGCTTTCTAATAATTTGTAATTAAAAAAGCCTTAACAAACAGCGTTAAGGCTTTGGCGTGTAGCTGTTATTTTACTTTATAGTTTAGCGAGTGATTTAACTGATTGCTTTTGAGCACTTGCTGGTTGGGTTGCTTTGTCTATTAATGTTTCAAGTGGCTTATTTCGAACGCACATAAGTACTTTGTTCATTGCTTGGCATGTGCCTGTCGCTTTTTTATCATGGCTTGTGTAGCTGCAATCTTCGTTAATGGCTTTTGCTTCACATGCTTCCCAAGGCGCATTTGAACCGTGGCCTGCATGACTTAGCGCTGAACATGAGGTAGCAAATAAAAAGCCAGTGGTTAGTGCTTTTATTACGTTAAATATTTTCATTAGTATCTCAGTTAATTATTTAGCCAGAATGCGACTTATCTTGCGGTAGCACCTTTAAAGCAACCAATAAACATGTTTTCAGATACATCGGCTGCGTGGTAGTGGTAACCGCGTGTATCGTCGGTGTGGCCTCTACATTCGTCTAAATCAGTGGGTTCTAATCCATTTTCGTTTAGCATGCCAAATATACCAAATCCATCGAGTGCATAACCCATCATGGCGGCATGACCGTCTGATTGAATTTGTGTTTGGCTACAACCTGCTTCACCGTGGTAGTGATAACCTGCTACTAAGTTAATATGCCCAGCGCAATCATCAAAAGCGGCAATAGTGTATGCGCCTAAAATAGCATCAACAGGGGCGGGTGCAGCAAGTACAACACCATTGAGAGCAACACCCACATTGGCGTTACCAATACTGCTATTTTGAGTGGTTGCAACAGGCGTTATTGGAATTAAAAATGACTCTGATATACCGCCATCCACATAATCAATAGAGCATTCTACGCAGTGGTTTTGGTATTGTTCTTCTACGTTTGGGCGTGCAGCGCCATCACACGATTCTTGTGTGTCGGTTACATTTACAAGCCCTGTACCTTCGTCGTATAGCTGCCAATGACTATCGTTATATAATGTTGGTAGATTTAAAATAAAGTCGCCGGTTATATCGTAAACCTCACCGGTGCCATCAAACCAAATACCAGCTTCGTCAGCTGTTGACGTGATATTTCGAGGGCAAAATACACCAATCTCGTAATTTGAAGGCGCACCTGCTATATCAATTTTATAGCATGACGCTTCATCGCCGTTACTTAGCGTACATGTTTGAGTGGTAATTGATGAAATGAGCGCATCGCTTTCAAAGTTAAAAGGGTCGACTTCTACAACAAAATCGGTTGAAGTATCTGTTGTAGTTCCCTCATCGGTGGTTGTTTCAGTTACAACTGTACTTTCAGCATCGCTACCGTTACAGGCGGCTAAACTCAGTGTGAGTATACACACTGCAAGTGGTGTTAAAATTGGTGTGTTAAATCTTTTCATCAAAAATATCCGGTAATGAAGTTGAATGTATAATATTTGTTAAATGTGCAAACAAAGTGCAAAAACAACGCAACATAGTACATAGCCTGAGATAGAGGCTGATAAAGTGGCTATAAATGTGTGTAGTACCTTTTTTATTATTTAAATACTGCGACTTAAAAGTATTTAAATAGGCAATGGAGTTTTATGGATTTTTTATTTCCCGACAGCATGTCTTTATTTTTGTTTTTATTGTTAATAATCACCGCTGGCTTTACTTCTTTTGTATCTGCTGCATTTGGTGCTGGTGGCGGGTTAATGCTGCTTGTTGTTATGGCGTCGTTTATGCCAATGGCAGTTGTTGTGCCTGTGCACGGTTTAGTACAGCTTGGCTCTAATGCAAATAGGTTTTTACTCAGCTTTAAGCATATTGATAAAAGCATGTTTGTATATTTTGCGTTAGGCGGCTTAGTAGGGGCGGGGTTATCAAGTTTTGTAATTGATGATATATCGCTTGATGCCATGAAGTTAGTGGTCGCTATTTTTGTTATTTACTTACTGTGGGGTAACACGCCACCTATAAAATTAACCTCTAAGGTGTGGCGTATGGTCGCCGGTGGAATAACTACTTTTATTTCTATGTTTGTCGGGGCAAGTGGCCCATTAGTTGGTAGCTGTTTATATATAAATAATTACGAAAAGTTAAAATTTACGGCAACGTTTTCGAGCATTATGAGTTTGCAGCATTTATTAAAAGCGATAATTTATGGCGCTGTTGGTTTTAGTTTTTGGCAATGGATACCGCTTGTAATCGCTATGGTAATAAGTGGCGCTGTAGGAACTTGGCTCGGAATTAAATTACTTAAAAGTATGTCTGGGGATAAATTTAAGCGTATTTTTAGAGTCGTTTTAACGTTATTAACCCTGCAACTTGGTTGGCAGGGTGTAAAAGTATTACTCCACTAGTAAAAGTGGAGTAATCGTCGTTAAATAATAACGTTTATTTTACAGCTGCTTTGATTGGCTTGTCGCCGTCGAACAACTTAAAAATGCGGTTACTAATAAATGAGTTGGTCGCAATATGTAATAATGCATTAGCTACGTTTTCGCGGCTAATTTTAGCTTCTGAACGATCGCTTGGTTGCTGCGTCGTTACTTGCATTGAAGCGCTATCGTCAGTCAAAGTACCTGGGCGAACAATGGTATAATTTAAACCAATATTTATTAGGTGCTCATCAGCCATGTGCTTAGCAACTAAGTAAGGTTTTAAATCACCTTGAATCGAATCTGGATCGTCTGCACCAATTGAACTGACCATAATAAAGTGGTTAACACCGTGCTCTTTAGCGAATGTAGCTGCTTTTGTTGCAGCCCATAAATCAATGAGTACAGTTTTATCATCGCCTGTACTTCCACCAGAACCAGCAGCAAAAATCACTTGGTCACAGCCTTTCATTGCATCACCAAAATCGCCTTCAAGATCTTGCTCAACAATAGTTAAAAAAGAGCTGTTTAAATCGCTTAACTTATTTTTGTCGCGCACTAATGCCACAACATTTTGCTCATTTTCTAAAAGTAGCTCAGCTGTCATTTTACCTATTTGTCCGCTTGCGCCAATAATTAGGGTCTTACTCATAATTAACTCCTTCCAATAAATAGTAAAAGTAATGTGCTTACAAACAGACCTTGGGGTAGGGGATTATTTTTAAAGGGTAAAAAAGAGTTTAAATGAGCTAATTTCAAAAAATACTTTAATTAAAGTGCGATGCTTAACTGAGTATTAAAATTAGCTGCTCTGGGAGTGTTTTTTTAGACCTTTTTATTCAACCATTATACTCACTTCGGTCACATAACTACGGCGGTATAGACTAATACGAACTTTATGTTCTTGGTAATTATAAAACAAAGTGCGATATGTACTATTGCCATTTATTTTTAAAGGTTCACCTAATTTTTGCTGATAAAAGCGAGTGATATCAGAAATTGAATCGGTTAAATAACCAGTACGTACCATTGGGTATTCGCTTGCTACGTCCATCGTTGTAACAAATTCTTCAGGAAGTGGGATTTCAGTGACGTTTTGGCTAAGTGCATTGAACGATAGAGTGCATAGCAATATTATTAAAAATGCTAAAGTTTTCATTAGAGTCCTTTGAGTAATAAATTCCTTTTATTGGTACTTATTTTACCTCAATAAGCACCTTTGTCATTTAAATTTTATTACGAATTAAATCTCGCACTATAAACCGGGCAGGGTGAATAGCTTGGCTTACACGTTCGCTTAATGGGCGGGGTTCATTATTTAAACAACTTACGAGATGGTCTGCACTTAGCGGTGCGCTACACAATGCGCGTGCACCAAAACCGGTAAAAATATGTAGGCCTTGTTGTGGTTTATTAAGTTTCTCATATTGATAGCGTTTACCTAAACGTAGATTAGCAAAGGCCATTATGTAATCACTTTGCTCGCACCATTGCCCTGCCATTGGCAGGNCAGGTGATCTATAAATGTGCAGCGAACAGCCGCTTTTGCCGAGTTTATATTGCCAAGGGTGGAGGCAAATTCACTTTGCTTATAAAAGCTAAGTAGTTGCTCTTGGTTTAATTGGTTGTCGAGCGCTGTAACTTGGCGGCTTTTAGTGTTTTTTTCAAATGTGGCACCCATACAGTGATGATCTAAATAAGCCGGGGTAAAATACCCTTTATGGCATAGCACTGTTTTAAGTTTGCGTGATTGCTCACTTGCCTCAATATGTGAAACCTGACCGCGCACGCCTACTATAGGTAGCGCTTTTGTTTGCTCAAATGCATCGCTGTGCTCACCTGCACAAATAATTACATCGCTAAACGGGCCTAGCTGCTCATCATTCGTTAATAAAAACCAACCGCTATCAGTTTTTTTAAGCTGCTTTATATCGCAGTTAAATACGCTTTTGAATGGGTTTATGCTATTTGCAGCGCTTAGCATAGCGTTTACTAATTGCGGCGGGTTAACCCAGCCGCCTTGTTCAAAATACACACCTGAATAACCTGTCGTTACGCCGGCTATTTCATCGCCTTGCTCTGCGGTTACGTTTCGCATTAGCTGCGTTGGCCACAGTTGCTTTTGTGCTAAGTTTTCGTGCTTATCAGCTAGAGGTTTTTTCACTGCGTGTTGTAATACGCCGCACCAATCATAATCAAAACTAAAACCACTGCTAAGTAAGTTCTTATATAGGCGTTTGGCGTATAAAAAGCTATGTGCAAACAATTCACTGTGCGGCGAGTTTTTAGCCTGTAGGTGAGGGTAAATAGCGCCTTGCACATTGTGCGATGCCCCCATTGCAGGCTTTTCATCTTGGCAGAATAAGTGGCTGGCTATGCCTCGTTTAGCCAAGCTGTATAAAATACAGCTACTGGCAATACCACCNCCGCCAATGACCGCTACGTTTTTTAAAGTGCTGCTATCTTGATTAAAATAAGCGGGGGGTGATTGAGCGTTATTAACATGTTTAAGTTGGCCAATAAGGATATCTTCTCTTTGATTAAAATATTTGGCTTTTTTAGTGCTAAAGCCAGCCTCTATTAATCCTCGTTGAACAAAGTCAGCGGCAGTAAAAGTCGATAAGGTTGCATTAGCTCTTGATATATCAGCCATGGAGTTAAATAAGCTTCGCTGCCACATATCAGGATTTTTACTTGGCTCAAGCCCATTTAAATACCAAACATCAACGATACCTGTTTGTGGATAGCTCATTGCTTTTATTGATTCAAGCGCATCACCAAAGTATAAATCGAGAACAACACTGCCATTATTAAATTCGAGCCGGTGGCATCCTTCTAAATTAATTGGGTAGTTTACTGTTAGTTGCTCACTAAAATAATTTAAGGCAGGCCAAGCGGTTAATGCTTGTTTTAAGTCAGTTAATGTTAAGGGATACTTTTCAAACGAAATATAGTGTAGGCGTTTTACGCTTTTTTCACATTCATTTTGAACTTGCATCCGCTCAAGGTGGTCTTTAAAGCGTTGCCACGTATTTAAAAAGTTTAAACCGGTGCCAAAATCGGTTTCGGCAATAACAAAATGTGATTGGTCATGATTTTGTAATCGTGCATCTATATTATTTTGCTCATAGTACACATAATGCGATTGAGCTAAGTCATCGTCATTAGAAAAATAAATATCACCGGAGTCATTAGTCAAAGGTGTATCTAAATTATTGATGTGACTATGTGCGTTTTTAATCATAATTTATTAAATTTATAGATATATTTTTAATTATTTTACGGGTTTTCTTTGTAATAGTCTGGCGTTATTTATAAGCTAGCAGTTCAGAGTACAAGTGTACGCTAGAAAGCTGACCACTTAGGTGATTAAATTCGCGTAAAATAAAATGCAATTAAGTATTAAGCTAAGGGAATTACCCATGAGAAGAGCTGTAATTACAGGTATCGGTGTTGTATCAAGCATTGGTAACAACAAAGAAGAAGTATTAGAATCGTTAAAAACGGGCAAAAGCGGTATCGCTTTTAACCAAGAATTTGCCGATTATAAGTTACGTAGTAACGTATCGGGTAAAATTGATATTGACGTTAAAGCACATGTTGACCGCAAAGCAATGCGCTTTATGGGCGATGCTGCTGCATATTCTTATATTTCGATGACTCAAGCAATTGAAGACTCAGGTTTGTCTGACGACCAAGTATCAAATGAGCGCACGGGTATTATTGTTGGTTCTGGTGGTGGTTCGTCGAAATGGCAGGTAGAAGCTGCTGATATTTTACGTGAAAAAGGCGTAAAACGTGTAGGGCCTTATATGGTGCCACGCACTATGGCGAGCACTACATCTGCTTGTTTAGCAACACCTTTTAAAATTAAAGGTGTTAACTATTCAATTAGCTCTGCATGTGCAACATCTGCACATTGTATTGGTAATGCAGTAGAACAAATTCAATTAGGTAAGCAAGATGTTGTTTTTGCTGGTGGCGGTGAAGAACTGCACTGGACATTGGCAATGGAATTTGACGCTATGGGCGCACTTTCTACTAAGTATAATGAAACACCAGAAAAAGCATCTCGTACATACGATGCAAATCGCGATGGTTTTGTTATATCTGGCGGCGGCGGTATTGTTGTAGTTGAAGAACTTGAACATGCACTTGCACGTGGCGCGCATATTTACGCTGAAATTGTTGGCTACGGTGCAACATCAGATGGCTACGACATGGTTGCTCCATCTGGCGAAGGTGCAGCACGTTGTATGCGCCAAGCTATGCAAGATGTAGACAGTATTGATTACTTAAATACGCACGGCACATCAACGCCTGTAGGCGATGTTAAAGAGCTAGGTGCGATTCAAGAAGTGTTTGGTGGTAAGTCACCAATGATCAGCGCAACTAAAGCAATGACGGGTCATGCCCTCGGTGCTGCAGGTGTTCACGAAGCTATCTTCTCATTATTAATGCTAGAGCACAGCTTTGTAGCGCCTTCAATTAATATTGATGAGCTAGATGAGCAAGCGACAGGTTTAGATATTATTACTGAACGTCGTGACGTTGAGTTAAATACTGTAATGTCTAATAGCTTTGGCTTTGGTGGCACAAACGCGACTTTAGTTATGAGTAAGTACAAAGGTTAATTTGAGCTTATAAGCCCTAAATATGTAAACACATATTTAGGGCTAAATAGCTTAAAACAAAAAAGGAAAGCCGAGGCTTTCCTTTTTTATTATCGAAAGTTAAATTAACCTTCGTTATGTTCTTTACGCGCTTGCTCAATTTCGTCAGCAATTTCTTGCGCTTTCTGCTTAGTTTTTTCAGTTAACTCGCCAGCAGTTTCTTTGCTTTTAATCCATGCATCAACCGCAATCTCTTTGCCGTCGTCGTACATGTCTAAGCCCATTGCTTTACTTTGCTCTAATAGCTCGTTTAAAGACTCATCATTTTTAAGATCGTTAGTTGTCTCTTTAACGTCGTTCCATGCATCACCAAGCTTTTCTTGCATTTGTGCGCTTTTATCTTTTGCATCTTCTTTTACTTCGTTGGCATCTTCACAACCAGTTAATGTAATTAAAGTGCCTAATAAAGCTAAACCTGCTAATTTATTCATGTGCTATCTCCTTTAGAGACTGATAATTAATTCGAGGCAGACTATACAACAATGAAAATGAACGCCCCCGTAACAAAACGGTTAAATTTTAAATTAATGAGTGAGCACGATTGGCCTCAATTATTTGAACTCGACCAAGACCCCGCCGTAATGCAGTATTTAACGCGAGGTGTGCCTACCTCTTTAGATCAAATAAAAAATGAGGGAGTGCCTCGTATGCTCGCATATCGAAATGAGCTAAAAGGCTGGGGGCTGTGGAGTATCGCTATAAAGCAAAGCAATACATTTATTGGCTGGGTATTAATAAGACCTATGGATTTCTTTAGTGATGCACCAAATTACAGCGATATTGAAATAGGTTGGCGCTTTAAAAAAGCGAGTTGGGGGCATGGTTATGCAACCGAGGCGGCTTTAGTATTATGTGATGAACTTATTAAGCAAGATGACGTTAAAGCGATAAGCGCAACGGCACTAAAAGATAATACAGCGTCTATAACAATAATGAAAAAGTTAGGCCTGCAATTTATAAAAAATTATACACATTCAGATGAGCAAGGCGACTTACCCGCGGTACTTTATTCAAAAAACGTTTGAAGATGATTAAATATCAACAGCATAAAGATTGACCTGTCCTTAAGTGACGTGCATTAATATGGGCAACAAAAATAATAAATTAAGGATGTTGTATGGGATTGTTTTTTTCACCACGTAAATTAATCGTCAAAAGTGTACTGGTTTTACAGTTCACTACTTTTAGTGTTTTGGCGCAGCCTTTAGCGCAAAGCGCGGTCGCAATGCCTGACTCGTTCAGTGCCGATGCTGCTAAAAGTATATTAGAGCAAGGCGGTAATGCTGTTGATGCGGCTATTACGGCACAATTTGTACTTGCAGTGACGCTTCCTGAAGCCGGAAATATTGGCGGCGGGGGATTTATGCTTATTCAAAAAGATGGCAACGGCGATTTTATAGATTATCGTGAAACAGCGCCTACAGCGGCTCATCGTGATATGTATTTAGATGAGCAAGGTAATGTTATTGCAAACAAATCAATATATGGCATTCACGCAAGCGGTGTACCTGGCAGTGTAGCGGGTATGTGGCTTGCCCATCAAAAGCACGGGACTTTAAAGTGGGAAGCACTAGTTCAGCCTGCTGTAACGTTGGCTGAGCAAGGGTTTGTTGTTCCGCCTAAGTTAGCAAAAGGTGTTAGCCGTTATATTGCCCATCTAAAAGAGAAAAAAATAAATGTAAACTTTGAAAAATATTTTGCTGATGTAAAAGCCAATAAAGTCTTTAAGCAACCAGAGTTAGCGGCTACGCTAAAGCGTATTCGTGATAACGGCCAAGATGGATTTTATAAAGGCGAAACTGCAAATATTATTGCTAAATTTATGCACCAGCATGGTGGTATTATTAATCAAGATGATTTAAAAAATTATACAGCTAAATCACGTACCCCCATTAAAGCAAGTTGGAATGGTTATGAAGTACTTACTTCACCACCGCCGAGTTCAGGTGGTATTGCTATTTTACAGTGGCTCAAAATGTATGAGTTACAAAAACCAGATGCAGGCTTAGCGCATAACTCTACTCAGTATGTGCACTTACTTTCTGAAATAGGTAAACGTGTATTTGCAGATAGAGCAGAGTATTTAGGCGATCCTGACTTTTTTGATGTACCAGTAAACGCGTTAACTAATATTAACTACCTTAAAGAGCGCAGTAATGGCATTTCGTTAACTGCTATCTCTACTACCGAAAATATTAAACCGGGCCTTAAAGAAAGTGAGCAAACTACGCACTTTTCAATCGTTGATAAAATGGGTAACGCTGTAGCAAATACCACCACAATAAACTTAGGGTTTGGTAGCGGTGTAGTTGTTGAAGGTGCGGGATTTATTTTAAATGATGAAATGGACGACTTTAGCGCCAAACCAGGCGTTATGAATGTGTTTGGCGCAATAGGCGGTAAAGCTAATGAAATACAGCCACACAAGCGTATGTTGAGTTCTATGACTCCTACAATACTACTTAAAGACAACACCGTTAAAATGGTGACAGGTTCGCCTGGTGGTACAACCATTATTAGCTCTGTGTACGAATCTATCTTAAATGCGGTAGAGTTTGATATGACTGCAGAGCAGGTTGTAAATAGTCCCCGTTTTCATCATCAACTGTGGCCTAAAAATATAATTAGAACGCACATAGGCTTAGCCGATGGTGTAAAAGCAGAACTTATAAAGATGGGTTACACCATAGATGAGAATCACTTTGGTGATTTACACGTTATTATTAATAAAGAGGGTCAATTAGATGCCGCCTCTGAAGCTACAGGGCGTGGTAAATCAATCGTTTTTTAAATTCGGTGAAGAAAAAATTGATAATAAATAAGCCGCCTAGTAAGTACTAAGCGGCATATATGCTATAACCAGCGTATAGCGCCAGTAACGCGTTCGTTATAAGTATTTAGAGGTGCTCCAACACTTGCCACTAAAATAGTATCTGCTTGTGAGCCTCGGTTAATATGACCTTCGAAGCGCTCATCTTTGAAATTATCATCGCCAAAACCAAATGATTTATTTTCAGAGGGTACTATAAATACCGTCATAGGACCAAAGTCAGACTCAAATATCAAATGCAGTCCTTTTTCGCCTTTAAAATCACAAAACATAGCGTACGTTACATCGCCTGGAAGTTCATCAATGTGACCACCTAAAACAGCTAATTTATCGTTAACGCTTTGTAGGCTAATGGGCTCTTTTTTATCAAGCGCATTAATTTCGTAGTACACATGGGCAAGCGCATGCTCACCTGCTTCGTGTGCAATATTTTGCTCTGTACTAAAAAAGAAGGCACTAATCGCCACTACAAAAGACGCTGCTAACGCAAGGTGTACGCGATCAAACTTAAAACGCGATCGAGCATCAACCACGTTTTTACCTGTAGCTTGTTCTTCTTGGAGTGCTTTTTCTTTTAACGATGTGTTTAAAAGAATGCGGTCTGCAAGGTTTTCAGGTACAGGTATATCTAAAGAATCTTGTAAAAATTTATCAAAATCTTTCATATCGTTAATAAAACTTTGTCGCTCTGGGTTATTGTCAGCAAACTCCATAAGCTCCTTGTCAATGTCGTTTGGCTGCGCAATAGTGCGGCGACGAAACTCAAGTTCATCCATTATTTTGATGCCCCTTTAAGTTGTTCATCATCACGGCTTAAAGCCTCTTTAAGTTGATTTCGGGCACGGTATAAACGAGTCATTACCGTGTTTTTATTTAAATTAAGTATGCCTGCAATCTCTTCACCAGAGCAGCCCATTACAACTTGCAGTAATAATGGCTCTCGGTATTCATCAGATAGCAGTGCAATCTGTCGTTGGATAACCGTTTGCTCCATTTCATCATCTAATGAATGGCTGGTTTCATCAACAAGCGTATCGTTTTCTACGTCGCTGTAATCAAACTGTTTACGTTCAAATCGGCGTGCGTTTTCTCTTCGTAATATAGTAAGCAGCCAGGGTTTAGCTGCCTTTTGATCAAGTAAAGAGTCGAGTGAACGCCATGCGCGTAAAAACGTTTCCTGTACTAAATCATCTGCTATGTGCGGATCACGGCATAACCAATAAGCAAAGCGATAAAGCTCTTTATTGTAAACGTGGACCAAGGCTTCATAACGCTTTTGTTTCTCTGCCATATCGATTAAGACCTGATTGTTTGATTTTTTCTTTCCAAGCATAAGCACTTTTTTAATTAAAAATTATTAGTTATTGCAAAAAAAGACCTGAGTATCGTAGTTATTAATCATAAAGGTCTTTTAATACAGCTTGTTGCGACTTTGATGCCTGAGTTTGATAGTTCTCAAGAATTTTAATAATAGCATTAAGATCCGTGTTTGCGCCTTTATTACTGTAAAGTTGTGCCTGCAATTGGCTAATGAGACCATTAAGCTCGCTGCTATTTACGCGGATGCAAAGCTCATCAATCGCGCCAACATTTTTATGGGTCACCTTTACAGAAAAGTTATTTAATGCGGTGTAAAAGGCTTTCACATCGTGTGTTTTGGCTAATGCTTTAAGCTCATTTAAGCTTGGCTGAGAAGTACCACGGGTATTTAGCTGTAATTTTTCAGTCGTATTTTTAGTAGAACGGCTTATTAAGTAAAAAATTACAGTAGCAATCCATAAAATATACCCTAAAGCGGCAACAACTATTAACCAAAGAGGAGTATCACTTTTAGTTTCAATAGGTTGTGTACCAGTTGCTTCATTCGAAATATTTTCAAGAGTAGGTGAATTATTTGTGCTGGGTTGTGGGTTTGCTATGGCTGTATTAGGCGCGGTAGTACTTGGCGTTACTGTAATAGTACGCTTTGGTAATGTAGCTACGCTAATACGGTTCATTTTAGTATTAAACCAAGGCAGCTTTATTTCAGGTAAAGTGTAAGTACCTGGCTTTTGCGGCAGTAATGCATACGATGCAGTTTGCTGCGATACAACTCGCCCGTCACGTACTGCATTGTTATTTTCTTTTTTATCTGGGTAGCTGCGTATGCCATCAATGGTAGGCATAGAGATTTCAGGTAATTGCTCTTTTGTAACCCCAAGCGCGGTAAGCGTAATAGTACGTGTTATAGGTGTACCTACTTCTACGGTGTTGTCATTAGGTTGCCATTCTTCATCAAGATTAACCAGCTCGCTTGGTAACCATGCGCCCTTGTAATCACCCGGAATTGGTTTTATTTCTATTTGCTGATCGTCGCCAAGAGCTGACACTTCTAACTGACGATAATTTTGTTGTACACGTCCTTGAAAAGCGGGGCCTGCAATAGTATACGCACCACTTTTTTGTGGCTGAATCAAATACTCGCGAGTAATAACAAGGTAGCGTTTACCATCAACAAGCTCATAGCTCTCAGTTTGCTTACCTAATTGGGTTAGTTGAGCATCTTCCATACTTGGTGTGCTTAAGCTGCCATCAAGCAGTTCTTTGGCAAGGTAAAGCTTAATAGTGTAAACACCGGCTTCTTGGACAAATAGTGAATTACTTGAGAGCGACGTTTTTAAAAATATTTCGTTATTTTTATCTGCATCAACTGAGCGTTTTGCCACTTTTAATTTAATAGGCTGTGAGGTTAACCCTGCAACGTTAAATGCAGGAATTGTGTAATTGCCCTCTGCACGGGTCATTAATTTAACTGACCACGTGGTTTGTTTATTAATGCTGCCATTAATAATGTTGGTACGAGAGCTTAAGCTAGTAGGCCCTACAACAAAGTCTTTTAACAGCGATGAGGTGTCTGGTTGCTCGCCTTTAACTGTATCGTCCACCGATATATTAAGCATAAAAAATTCACCCGCTAAAACAGGGTTTTTATCTACGCTGGCTTCTAATTTGGTGGCAGCCCACGAAGGCATCGCACTTAATAGCAATAAACAGCAAAATAATCGCATTACCATGATTTTTCGACTCCTGTAGGGCGACGTTTATATTGTCTTTTTTGGGCTTCTAATTGCATTTTATTCCGTAATAAAATAGCCGGATCGTCCGGGACTTTTCTCAGTAGTTGATTAAGCTGTTGTGCTTTTTCTTTTTCTTCATTAGTGAGCTCACTTGCTTGGGCTTGCATGGCTTGTTGCTGAGCATTTTGTTTTTGCTCATCAGTGGCAGGTTGCTCATTCATTGCTTGTGGCTTACTTTGTTGCTGCTCGTCTTCTTTAGGCTGGTCAGCGTCTTTATTTTTCCCTTGCTCACTTTGTGGCTGAGCTTGCATATCAGGTTCATTTTGCTTTTCTGATTGCTCGCCTGGCTCACCTTGTTGATCTTTTGATTGTTCAGACTCTTTATCTGATTCTTTATCAGATTTTTCATCGCTTTGGTTTTGACTCTCGTTTTCGCCTTTTTCAGAATCGCTTTTATCACCATTTTGTTGCTGATCCTGTTTTGACTCATCAGAATTTTGCCCTTGGTTTTGCTCATCTTTTTTCTGGCTATCTTCTTGGTCTTGAGAGTCATCGCCGTCGCTTTGCTGATCTTGCTGATCTTGCTGGTTTTGTTGCTCTTGTTGATTTAGTAATTGTTCAACTAAAGCTTGGTTATCAGCTGCTTGTGTAAAGTCGTCTTGTAAGGTTTGGGCTTGTTTGTAAGCTTCAATTGCTTCCTCAAGCTTGCCAGCTTTGGCGAGGGCATTACCGTAGTTGTATAAACCGCTAGCCGACTTATCACTACTAAACTCACTAAGTGCAGCATCAAAATTACCTTGCTGGTAAAGCGCAGCGCCTTTTAACTCACTCGATTGAGCCTGTGTTGCTGCATCGTATTCTTTATTATTGTAAGCCTCTAATGCACGCTGATCTGCATTTTGCAAAAGAGTGGGGAGCTCTACGGCATACGCATTTTGCTGCGGTAAAAAGCCAAAAGCTAAAAATGCGCCTAACAAGGCTGCGCGTCTAAATAAATACAAGCCAAATGGCAGTAATAACAAGAGTCCGTATATACCTGCATCTATTCGCCAAAGCGCATGGCTTTGTTTTTCGTCTTTCAATAACTCACTCTGTGCATTTGGAGCAAACGTATTTATGTCGTTATTGCTAGGTTGGTAACTAGCAAATTTACCACCACTGCTCGATGCTAAATTTTTAAGCTGACTGGCATTAAGTGTAGGTACTACAATTTGGCCGTATCTGTCTTTCAAAAAACCACCTTCAGGTAACTTAATTGGAGCGCCTTGAGCGGTGCCTACGCCATATACATTTAATCTATATTGGGTGTTACTGGTAAAGCTACTTACGTCGCTTTGTTCTTGTTGGTCAATACCGTCGGTCACTAAAATAATGTCGCCATCAATATAACCCGCTTGCGTTAATAGCTCTTTGGCCATATCAAGACCGGCTAAAACGTTTGAGCCTTTGTCTGGCATTATTTCAGGGCTTAAGCTTGGAATTAAATTACTAAGTGTTGTGGCGTCATTTGTTAGCGGCGATATTATGTAGGCCGTGCCTGCGTAAGCTACAAGCGCGGTATCACCTTCTTTAAACAGCTCAATCATATCAAGCGCTTTAAAGCGTGATTGCATTAAACGATTTGGTAAAATATCGGTGCTGTACATTGAGTACGACATATCCATAACAATTACACGGGCACTTTTACTTTGAAATACAGGAACTTGTTTTTTCTCAAAGCTAGGCCCTGCACTAAATAAAATGCCAAGGCTGCAAAACAAAGCAACTAACCAAAGTGGCTGGCTGGCTTTAGTGTTTGCTTCGCTCATTATAAATTGTGCCAAATGCGGTGCAATTAGCTGCTCACTAGTCGTTTTTTTATGCTTAATTAAGGCGACAAAAAATAATGCCATAGCAGGTATGAGTAACCATAAAAGAGCAGGGCGAATAAATTCAAAATCCATTAGTTTGGCTCCTTTAATGCACGCATTGTACTAAGCATTACTTTTAAGCTAATAAGTAAAATGGCAATAAGTAACGGGTAGTAAAATAATGAACTTTGTGGGCGAAATGTTTGTTCATCAGCGCTAATAGGTTCAAGTTTATCAAGCTCTGCGTAAATTTGTTGAAGGCCTGCTACATCTTTAGCTCTAAAGTATAACCCGCCAGTTTGCTCGGCAATCTTTTTAAGTAAGCTTTCATCTAAATTACTGCCACTAGAGCCACCCATATTAAAGAGACTAAAGCCGCGCGGATTATCTGAGCCAACACCAATGGTGTACACTTTAATCCCTTCTTCGCGAGCTAGCAGTAGTGCATCTTCTGGATTTAGATTGCCTGCGGTATTTTGTCCGTCGGTTAATAGCACCACAATACGGTTACTTTCACCTTTATTGGCAAAGCGTTTTACCGAAAGACCCAATGCATCACCAATGGCTGTTGCGCGTCCCACTAAACCAATTTGCGCTTCACTGAGCATTTTACTTACTGTTTTAACGTCGCGCGTGAGCGGAGTTTGTAAAAACGCGGTATCGCCAAATAATATCAGCCCAAGCCTGTCACCTTGGCGCTGCTCTATAAAGTCACTAAGTACGGCTTTTACCATGGTAAGGCGGTCAACATATTGGCCGTTGTAAGCCATGTCTTGTTCGGTCATCGAGCCTGATAAGTCAACTGCTAACATTATATCGCGGCCTTCGTTTGGCAATGAGATTGGCTCATCTAACCATGTTGGATTAGCAGCGGCAGTAACAAGTAATAACCAAATTACCCACTCAAAAGGATTTAAACGTCGTGCATGTGGCTCAATGCTTTGGCTGGTTAAATTGTGCTTTGCAAAACTGGGTATACGTAAACGCGTGCTGGCATTACTTGCAGCGGGTTTTAATAGTAAAAGTAATAAAGGCAAAGGTAGTAATAAAAATAACCATGGCCAGCTAAATTCAAACATTTACTGACTCCTTTATTTTAAACTGCTTAATACCTTGGCGAAATTTATTGCACAGTGTTGTATCTTTTTGGCTGGGGTTATACAAGCTTAGTATTTCTTGTTCGCTAAAGCTTAAACCGGTAAGCGTAGTAAGTGTTGTGCACCATTTAGAGGTAGATTGCGCAGCAAGGCGCTTGTCGTAATATTCAATCACTAAACGTTTTAAAATAATATGCAGTTGCTGAGGGCTTTGCTCACTTTGGCTTAATTGTATTGCGTAGCGTTTAGGCTTTTTAAATTTATGTTTTTTGTAAAATATATAAATAGCTGCGCACAGTGCTAAAAACAGCAGTGTAATAATAACCCACCAAGCAGGGGCGAGTGGCCACCAATTAACTTGGCTTGGCGCTATTATATCGTGCAGGCCATCGAGTGGATTGGTTTGCATGGTTATTTTCTCACTAATTGCAGCTCAAGCGGTGTTGCTGCATTGAATGATATTAAATTAAGACCCGATTTAGTTAAGCGATTAAAGCGCGTACTAAATGCTTGCTCAGCATTTTTAGCAAAGCGTTCTCTAAAGTTGTTATCCATTAATGGTAGGGCAAAGTCTTGACCATTTGCATTAACGGTGACAGCTTGCTTAAACGCAGGTAACTGATGCTCAAACGGATCGCTTATGTGGCAACCAATAAGCTCGCAGTGACGGCTTAATATTTCGAGTTGCTTAAAGCTGGCATCATCCAGAGCGTTAAAATCAGACACCAAATACACTAAGCTGCCTGGTTTTGCTAAATGATTAAGGCGCTTTAGGTTATCGCTAAAGTTGTTAGTGGCTGTTTTATCAATATTGTTGAGCGCTTGCTGGTGGTTGTCGCATAAATTATGACAAAGCTTAAGCACGGCTTTTTCGCGGGCGCTGGGCTTTAGCTCCAAATGCGAGTGCTGATTAAACACAATACCGCCAATTCTGTCGCCGCGCTGACACGCCGACCATGCAACAAGGGCGCTTATGTGCGCCGCTTGCACCGACTTTAATAGTAACTTTGAGCCAAACAGCATTGAGTTTGAAAAATCAGTAAATACAAACACAGGGCGCTCTTTTTCTTCTTGAAAGAGCTTTGTGTGAGTCTCGCCGGTACGCGCAGTGACTCGCCAATCAATAGATCGAATATCGTCACCTTGCTGATAATGTCGCACTTCGGCAAATTCCATTCCTCGGCCTTTGTGCGGTGCAAGGTATTGCCCTGTTAAGGTATTTTTTATTTTTACCTTAGGGGCAAGTTCAAGCAATTGCGCTTTGGCTTTGTAATACATCAGCTCTTTGAGTGCTAAATTAACACCGTGGCTATGGCTCTGTTTGAGCCATGCTTGGGATTCTAATTGTTTTTGCATAACTTATGGTACGGCTACAAGTTCAACTATACGGCTTATTACTTGATCTTTAGTAATGCCATCGGCTTGGGCTTCGTAACTTAAAATAATGCGATGACGCAGTACGTTATGCACAACAGCTTGAATGTCGTCAGGTGCTACAAAGTCGCGACCTTGAAGCCATGCATGAGCACGAGCACATTTATCAAGTGCTATTGTTGCACGCGGACTTGCACCAAACTCAATCCAGCTACCTAGTTGCGCATCTAATTTAGCGCCTTCACGGGTGGCAATAATAAGTTGTACTAGGTATTGCTCAAGCGGCTCTGCTAAATAAAGGCCTAGTATTTCTTTTCGCGCTGCGAATAAATCGCTTTGACTAATTTTTTGCAATACCGGCTGTTGCTCGTTAAGTGCTTCGCCGCGCGTTAAACGCAGTATATCAAGCTCATGCTCTGCGCCAGGGTAACCAATACTTAGGTGCAGTAAAAAACGATCCAGCTGTGCTTCTGGTAACGGGTAAGTCCCTTCTTGCTCTAGCGGGTTTTGTGTAGCCATAACTAAAAAAAGCTCGCTAAGCGGATAGGTGTTTTTACCTACGGTAACTTGGCGTTCAGCCATTGCTTCTAATAATGCTGATTGTACTTTGGCTGGTGCGCGGTTAATTTCGTCAGCTAAAATTAGGTTATGAAAAAGAGGGCCTTTTTCAAATACAAACTCACTAGTTTGTTGGCGGTAAATATCGGTACCTGTTACATCAGCAGGTAATAAGTCTGGCGTAAACTGTACACGCTGAAACGAGCCTTCAATGCCTTTTGCAAGTGCATTAACTGCACGTGTTTTTGCAAGACCAGGGGGGCCTTCTACTAATAAATGACCATCAGCTAAAATTGCAATAAGTAGCGCTTGAGTAAGCTCTGGCTGGCCAATAATTTGTGTATCTAAGTACGTTTTTAATTGTGAAAATGCGTTAGCTGCCATAATAAGTGGACTGTCCTCGTCAGCTGGGTTTGTACCTAATAGTGTTAGGTGATAAATACAGACCTATTTATAAGGTTTATAATTGGGTAACTCAAGAGTTAGACTTTATTTTTTAAAATAGTTCGTTATTTTTTAACGATTTTTAGCGTACCACAAAACTTTGTAAATGCGTCTAAAAAAGCCTATTGTGATAGTCGTAATTAAACACTGTTTATATAAATTTGTGTTTTTCTATTGGCTTTAGCACACGGGTTGTTTAGAATCGAGGAAAACAAACAGGTCAGACCTGTCAGCGGGAGAGCATAAATGTCTGAGCAAAACATACTAAAAACACCAAAGGGCGACCGTATTGCCATAGTTAGCGGCTTACGTACACCTTTTGCAAAGCAAGCAACAGCGTTTCACCATGTACCTGCACTTGATATGGGTAAGTTGGTGGTTAACGAAATGCTTGAGAGATTAAATTTCAACAAATCAGAAATTGATCAACTTGTATTTGGTCAAGTAGTACAAATGCCAGAAGCGCCAAATATTGCACGTGAAATTGTATTGGGCACAGGTATGCCAGTATCGGTTGATGCATATTCTGTATCGCGCGCATGTGCTACCAGCTTTCAGGCAATTGCCAATGTAGCTGAGTCTATTATGGCGGGATCTGTAAGCGTAGGTATTGCAGGCGGCGCAGATTCGTCATCAGTACTGCCAATTGGTGTTAGTAAAAAGCTAGCAGGCAGCTTAGTTGATTTAAATAAAGCGCGTACGCTTGGTCAACGCTTAAAAATATTTTCAAAACTACGTTTAAAAGATTTATTACCAGTGCCACCTGCAGTTGCAGAGTACTCAACAGGCCTTTCGATGGGGCAAACTGCTGAGCAAATGGCTAAAACACATAATATTAGCCGTGAAGATCAAGATGCATTAGCGCATCGTTCTCACTCACTTGCAACGCAAGCATGGGCTGATGGAAAGTTAAAAGATGAAGTGATGACGGCGCATTTACCGCCATATAAAAGCTTTATTTCAGAAGATAACAACATTCGTAAAAATTCAACGGTTGAAGGCTATGCAAAGCTTAAACCGGTGTTTGACCGTCAGCACGGTACTGTTACCGCAGCAAATGCAACACCATTAACTGATGGTGCAGCGGCTGTACTTATGATGAGCGAAAGTAAAGCAAAAGCACTTGGCTACGAAATACTAGGTTACGTACGTAGCTTTGCATTTTCGGCAATTGGTGTAGAAAAAGACATGTTAATGGGTCCTGCTCATTCAACGCCTATTGCACTAGATAG
Source organism: Pseudoalteromonas sp. TAE56 (assembly GCF_000497955.1). Taxonomy (NCBI): domain Bacteria; kingdom Pseudomonadati; phylum Pseudomonadota; class Gammaproteobacteria; order Alteromonadales; family Pseudoalteromonadaceae; genus Pseudoalteromonas; species Pseudoalteromonas sp. TAE56. The sequence continues at coordinate 14,905 of NZ_AUTN01000069.1, read as the reverse complement.
AGCGGGTATTACGCTTGCTGATTTAGATTTAATTGAAATGCACGAAGCGTTTGCATCGCAAACACTTGCCAATATGAAAATGTTTGCTTCAGACAAATTTGCACAAGAGCATTTAGGTCGCAGCAAAGCAATTGGCGAAATTAACATGGATAAGTTTAACGTTAACGGCGGCTCTTTAGCATATGGTCACCCATTTGCAGCAACAGGTGCACGCTTAATTACGCAAAGCTTACACGAGCTTAAACGTCGTGGTGGCGGTTTAGCATTAACAACAGCGTGTGCTGCTGGTGGTTTAGGTGCAGCCTTTGTATTGGAGAGCGCGTAATGACAGATTCAGTATTTAATTTAGCGGTAGATGAAAACAAAATCGCCATTGTGACTATTGATGTACCGGGTGAGAAAATGAATACCCTGCGCAGTAGTTTTGCCGACGACTTAAAAGCGTTATTAGAAGACGCTAAATCGCAAAACGTAAAAGGCATGGTATTTATAAGCGGAAAAAGCGATAACTTTATTGCAGGCGCCGATGTAAAAATGCTTGATAGCGTTCAAAAGCGTGAAGATGCTTTAGCGATTAGCGAGCTATGTCATCAAGCGTTTTTTGATATGACAAAACTGCCATACACAACAGTAAGTGCCATTCATGGCGCTGCATTAGGTGGTGGTTTAGAGTTTGCTTTAGCGTGTGATTACCGTATTGGTACCGACAGCGATTTAACAAAAATTGGCTTACCTGAAGTACAACTTGGCTTATTACCAGGTGGTGGCGGTACGCAGCGTTTAACTAAAATTGTAGGCATTCAAAAAGCACTAGAGTGGATGCTAACAGGTAAGCAAATTCGTCCTAAGCAAGCTAAAAAAGCAGGCGTGCTTGATGATTGTGTACCGCACAGTGTACTTTTAAAAGTAGCAAAAGAATTTGCCGCGAAGAAAAAGCCACAAGCAAAAGAGCCAAAGCTCGACAATATTAGTAAATTATTAGAATCTAACCCGTTTGGTCGTAACTTTATCTTTAAAAAAGCTAAAGAAAACGTACTTAAAAAAACGGGCGGGCATTACCCAGCACCACTAGCTATTATTAAAGCAGTGCGAGCTAGTGTAGAGCTTGATGAGCTAAAAGCGTATAAAACAGAAGCTGAGAGCTTTGCAACACTTGTAATGAGTGATGAATCTAAAGCGCTTCGCGGTATTTTCTTTGCAACCACTGAAATGAAAAAAGAGTGGCGCAATGATGACGCACCAGCAATTAGCAAAACCGCTGTTTTAGGTGGTGGACTAATGGGCGCTGGCATTGCGCACGTAAGTGCTGTTAAAGCTAAAGTGCCGGTACGTATTAAAGATGTAGCAGAGCAGGGCATTAGTAATGCAATGAGCTACACCTATAAAATTTTAGATAAACGCCTTAAACGTCGTATTATGTCTAAAGCTGATGTGCAGTTAACAATGAACCGTATTACAGGCACAACTGACTACAGTGGCTTTAAACACATTGATTTAGTAATCGAAGCGGTGTTTGAAGATCTTGCACTTAAGCAAGGTATGGTTGCAGACGTAGAGCAGCAATGCCAAGCAAATACAATTTTTGCAAGTAACACGTCATCATTACCAATATCGCAAATTGCAGCGCAGGCAGCACGTCCTGAAAATGTAATTGGCTTGCACTACTTCTCGCCTGTAGAAAAAATGCCATTAGTGGAAATTATTCCACACGAAGGTACATCTCAAGAGACCATTGCCCGCGTTGTTAACTTTGCACGTAAGCAAGGTAAAACGCCAATTGTTGTAAAGGACATGGCCGGTTTTTATGTGAACCGTATTTTAGCGCCTTACTTAAACGAAGCTGCTAATTTGATGCTTTCGGGTGAGCCAATTGAAAAGATTGATGCAGCCCTTGTTGAGTTTGGCTTTCCGGTAGGACCGCTGGCTCTACTTGATGAAGTAGGTATTGATATTGGCTCTAAAATTGCCCCTATTCTTGAAAAAGAATTAGGTGAGCGTTTTAAAGGCCCTGATGCATTTATGCGTATGATTGATTCAAAACGCCTTGGCCGTAAGTCTGGTCGTGGTTTTTATGAATACGATAAAAAAGGCAAAAAGGTTGATGAGTCAGTTTACGAACTATTGGGTGTTACCCCGGCTCCACGTTTAAACAAGAGCGAAATTGCTAAGCGTTGTGTGTCGCAAATGCTTAACGAAGCAGTACGCTGTTTAGATGATGGCATTATTGCCAGCCCACGTGATGGCGACATTGGTGCAATATTTGGTATTGGTTTCCCACCATTTTTAGGTGGCCCATTTAGCTATATGGATAAATTAGGCGCAAGTAAAATAAGCTCTGATATGTCTACATTGGCTAACAATAACGCTAACTTTGAGCCGTGTGAATCACTGGTAACAATGGCAAGCTCTGGTGCTACTTTTTATAACACAAAGCCTGTTGAGGTTGTAGCTCCTGAAGTACAAAGCACTGAGCCACAAGAGCAAAGTGTAATTGAGCCTGAAATTACTAAAGAGATTGAAACGAAAGAATAAAGTTTCTACCATCTATAAAAAACCGCATTTAAATGCGGTTTTTTTTTAGTTTTTATAAATAAATGAGGAGCTTAATGACATTATTTACACAAAGATTGAGCATGTACCAAATAGAGGAGTCTGATTGGCCTCTTTTTCTAGCGCTTCATCGCGATCCTCAAGTCCTTAAGTATTGTTTTGATATGCCAATGGAGTCACTTGTAAGAAACCGTTTTGAAATACGCTTACCTAAGTGGAATGCTAAATCACGGCATCCACTGTGTTTACTCATTATTAATAATCAAACAAAACAACCTGTGGGTGTTACAGGTTTTGCCTATGACGGAGAAACCGCAGAGCTTGGTTATTTATTATTGCCAGAGTATTTTAATAAAGGCTACGCGACAGAATCCCTAAGAGCTGTGATTGACTGGGCATGGAAAGAATGTGGTATTAGGCAGTTTAAAGCAGTCGTAACGCGTGGCAATATTGGTTCTGAAAGGGTGCTTAGTAAGTGCGGCTTAACCCATATCGATACACTTTTTAAAGTGCATACAATAGGCGAAAAGTTATACGACGATTTAATTTATACGCTTAAGGTGTAGGGTTTTAATGGGCTAGGAGCCTAGCCCAAAATGTGTTTACAAGTGAAGTAAAATAGCTTGTCGGTCTTTTTCTGGCATGTTTTCTACGACTAAATTAAATGAGTTATCAATCATTCTCTCAATTTCACCTTGTGCAATTGTGCCGTCTAAAATTACTGTGTTCCATAAGCGTTTATTCATATGGTAACCTGGGATCACTGCCGGGAAAATATCACGCAATGATATTGCTTCGTCAGGATCGCACTTTAAGTTAAGCCACCAAATAACTTCACCATCATCATTAGTTTCACCGTCATTGCCAATAGCAAGAGTCGCAAACATTTTATGATTCACTTTATATACATCAACCTCTTGCGCAAATGGTTTTGTAACCTGAACAAGTGGTTTTTTAACTAAATACTCATGTACTTTTTTCTGGTCCATGATCCATTCCTTGAAGTCATACTCGGTAAAGCTACAATAGCAGTTTTTTTCACATTTGATTATATGTATTTTAGTATAAATTAAAATTTTATAAGCTAATACAACATGTAGCGTAAAACCAACGTAATTTTAGTTGAACAAAATCCAGTTCGTGGTATGTTTCTGGCAATCAAAAAAATAATAGGAATTCACACATGCCAAAGGCGAGTGATGTTAAAAAAGGTACTGCTATTGACTTCAATGGCCGCGTTTTAGTTGTAAAAGATATTGTGCGCTCTGTGCCGCAAGGACGTGCTGGTGGTAGTTTATACCGTATGCGTTTATACGATGTGGTAACCGGTGGTAAAGTTGACGAAACATTCAAAGACAGTGACATGCTAACGCTGGCTGATTTAACACGCCGTGAAGTAATGCTATCGTACATTGATGGCGACGAGTATGTGTTCATGGATAATGAAGATTACACGCCTTACAACTTAAGCAAAGATGCTATTAGCGAAGAAATTTTATTTGTTAACGAAGAAACGCAAGGCGTACACGTAATTGTTATTGATGGCGCGCCAGTAGGGCTTGATTTACCGTCAAGTGTTGAACTTGTTGTTGAAGAAACAGACCCTTCTATTAAAGGTGCATCTGCGAGTGCTCGTTCAAAACCTGCACGTATGTCTACTGGCTTAAATATTTCTGTGCCAGAGCATATTTCAACAGGTGATCGTATTCGTATTAATACTGTTGAACACAAATTTATGGGTCGTGCTGAAAAGTAACTTGTAATACCAACCTGCATAAATCTTTGATCAATTTAACGAATTAAATTGCACTATAACGTCGTTAAAAGTTTTTTATTTAGAACAACTAGATATAAAAACTTTTGCCTAGGGCGTGTTGACCTTTCGTGGGTTAATTTGCAGCAGTATGTTTGGTTTTTAGGCAAGGCAGAGCCTATGTAGTGTGGTTATTCCCCATGAATAGGCGATAACGCAGCATAAATACCAAACATGCGCTGCCCTTTGGGTTCTTTCTAGGGACGATTAACTCTTTGTTGCTCGGTTCTTACTTAGCCCACTAGGTTACAAACCTCGCGCCGCGATTAAATCGCCCCTAGATTGAACAAATTTCAATCCACAAAAATCAACACGCCCTAGTTCTAGCGTAATTTTCTTAACGTTAAATAGACCCCATATATAAGCAGATTGGTATAAATTATAATTTTAAAAGCCGAATCTGTGTTTTACAGGTTCGGTTTTTTTGTGCGTGGGGGGATTTGTTGCTTTAAATTTAATCACGTTAGCGTTAGAATAAGCGCCGTATTTTTGAGCAACTCTAAGAGGTGACTTTGTTTATATTTTTACTAAGTATTACATTTATAACTTTAATGTATTTAGAAGCCATTAAAAAAGGAATGCCAATTAAGCGATGGCTTATTTTAGGCGGTTTACTTGGGCCTGTGGCCTGGTGCTTGTTTAATCTACATTATCGTCGTGCTTTAGTTAGAAATGTAGGAGTAAATGCATGTATATGGCGCCCTTAATTTATCGACGCTACTTTTTTATTTTTTCTAATTAAGCTTGGAGCTGCTTTAGTTTGTTGCTGCCTTAAAAATTCAGTAAATTCACTTTTTGATAGTGGCTTAGAATAGTAATAACCTTGTACTGTTTCGCAATTAAGCTTTTTAAGTATATCAATTTGATGAGCTTGTTCTACACCTTCAGCAACAACATGCAAATCAAGGTTATGCGCAATAGTGACTATTGAGTCGACCATATTACGCCCACGTTCGTTGGTCATGTCATCTATAAATGCTTTATCTACTTTAAGTGTATTAAGCGGAAATTGCTTTAAATACGCTAATGATGAATAACCAGTACCAAAATCATCCATTGCTAAATGAATACCTCGGGCACTTAACGAACGCATAATTGCAATGGCTTCTTTAGGGTCGTCCATTACTGTACCTTCTGTTATTTCAAGCTCTAAAAAGTAAGAAGGTAATTCGTTTTTTTGCAAAATAACGTCAATACGAGAGGTTAAATCGGGGAGGCTGAATTGCTTTGCTGATAAGTTAACAGCTACTCGACCGCTAAACAAACCGCTATCTAGCCATTCTTTTACGTCTCTGCAGGCTTTGTTTAATACCACTTCACCAATTTCAATTATTTGGCCAGTTTCCTCGGCTATAGGTATAAACACGCCCGGGCTAATAATACCTTTTTTAGGCGTAATAAAGCGCACTAATGCTTCCATTCCGGTTAGCTTACCTGTGCGAATATTCATTTTTGGTTGGTAGTACACTTCAAAATGATCTTCTTTTAAACCAAAGCGCATAAGGTTTTCTATTTGCAGTCGTTTGACGGCTTGGCGGTTCATCGTGTCGTTAAAAAATAGGTAGCTATTACCTTTCTTTTTAGCATGATACATCGCGGTATCTGCATTCTTTAAGAGCAGTTCAGGCGTATTACCGTCTTCTGGAAATAATACAATACCCACACTTGAGGTGATTGCTAGTTCGTGGCCAGCCATTTTAAATGGTGTAGCAATGGCTGCTAAAAACTGTTTTGCCATGCGTGTAATTACATGAATGTCGTTAGTGTCTGACATTACCAGAGCAAACTCATCGCCGCCTAAACGATAAAAGACATCATTCTCGCGGGTTAGTTTATTTAAGCGCATTGCTAGTTTAGCTAATAAGCTGTCACCTAGCTGATGTCCTAACGAGTCATTTATTTTTTTAAAGTTATCTAAATCGAACACAAGCAATGCGTGGTGCGAGTTGAGTTTTACTAGTTTATGTAAATCGGTAAAAAATAAATTTCGGTTAGGGAGACTGGTTGTGCGATCTCGGTTCGATAAATTATGTAACTGTGACTCGGCTTTTTTACGCTCTGTTAAATCGGAATAAACCACTACATAGTTGGTTATTTGATTTTGATCGTTTTTAATTTCATCTATCGATATTTCTATAGGCAATAAAATGCGTTCACTATTACGAAGTTTTACTTCTTGTTGAATATGTTCGCGCTCTTTTACTATTTCAATAATTTTGTTTGTATAGCTTGGCTCGTACCCAGATAGATTAAAATCTTTTCCTAAGTATTGCTCGCGTACGCCACCAAACAAGGTTAAAAAGCTAGGGTTTATATCAACCAGTTTAAAGTTTTTATCGTAAATTGCTAAGGCATCAGTGAGCGACTCAACACATTTAGCAAACAGGTTTAAGCGCTCTTCAGTTGATTTTAGCTGTGATATATCACGAACTGTACCTGTCATTCTTAGAGGTGATAAGTTAGCGTCTTTTTCAATTATTTTTCCGCGATCGAGTACCCAGTGCCAACGTCCAAATGTATCTTTGATCCGGTAAGTAGCTTCAAAAAAAGCAGACTGCTGCGCAAAGTGTACCTTTAATAAGTGCTCAACGTTATTAATATCGTGAGGGTGAATAAGGCCTTTATTTGGCGGAAACCCCATTAAGGTAGTTGAATCCATTAAGTACTTATCGTTAATACGAATAACTTCGCCTGTTTTTATGTTCCAGTCCCAAAGCGTATCGCCACTACCTTCTACAGTACTTTTAAGGCGTTTTTCAGAAAGGCGGAGCTGGCGACGTGATCGTCTAAGTTTGTGGATCACAAATAACAGGTAGGGCAAAGCAAGCGCTATAATGGCGCTTGCTAGTATAAGTATATTGTCGGAGTTGTAATTAAATGATGACTCAAAGGCAAAAAGCTCAAATGAGTAAGCAAGTACTACAAGCATGCTTAGTTTTATTATTATTTTTATCATTTTTTTATTACTTCTAATTTACAAATGATAATTTAAAACAAGCTAAACCTAGTGTCAAAGAGATTGAGAGTAAACGGGCATATTTTGAGATTTATTGACTTTTGCCGAGCTTAAAAGCTCATATCTTGGTCTATTATCATCAAATAGGCTTAGTGCATAAACTTTAAGTTCTTTTAGGGTTAGCGCATTTAAGGCATCTAAAAGTCGCTGCTGCATATGAAATTCATGATCTCTATTGCCTATAGCAAGCCATAACCTTTGTGAGCGCAGGCGCAGGTTTTTATCTTTTTCTGCAATATGAGTACTAAGGCCGTGTTTTTGCTGTTGCCAATCGTTTTCATCAAGTGCATCAATGTTATCAAGGTAGTTTTTAATAAAGCTGTTATGACGATGCAATAAAGTTTTTGCATCAAACTTAGGTGACTGCACATAAAACGCTATTCCTGCACGCGTATTAAATGGTGCATAACCTGCGCCTACTAAGTAGCCTAGCTGCTGTGTAGTTCGTAATTCATTAAAGTAATCTTGATTAATTAAATGATTTAACGCCATCATTTTTACTTTTTCGGCCACGCAATCCGTTTGCGCTTGATAGTAAATAACCATTGCATGGTCGCTACAAGGAAGTTCTAACTCGTAGCGAGTTACTTTTTTAATTTCAAATAGAGGGCGTCTTAAATCTTCAATTATGGCTGCATTTTTTAAGTGTTCTGCGACCTTTTTTTGAAAGCCTATTGCATCACTTTGCTGCCAGTTACCATGTAAAAATGATTCAACATGTAGTGCTTTAAAAAAGTCTGTTCTGAACTCGTTAAATTGCTGAAAACAGATGTTTTTTAATGCCGATGCAAGCTCCCCTGGTTGTGGATTCCAAGGCATTATTTTTGCGCCTAAAATGCTAAATAATTCACTGACCGGTTTGTTTTGATTGCTATTGCGCCAATGCCTTACAAGTTGTTTTTTATATTCAGCAAAGCGTTTTGCACAAATTTCTACATTAAAGAGTGCATCAATTAACTGATCAACTAGTTCTAGTTGGCTCGATGAAAGCCCTGCGGTATGTAGCGTCAACCCACCTTGATGAGACGTTAAATGGTAGCTAAGTCCCGCAAGTTCTGCTGGATAAAATTGCTCGCCCACGCTATCCATAAATAAATCAGTAAATAAGCGGGTGAGTGCCATATGTTTTACGTCTTTTACGGCAAAATCAGAATCCATGGCTAAATAAAAATGGCCTTTAGCAACACGAAATGTGTTGTCTTGTTTAAACCAAAAATCAAAACCAGGCTCTTTTACTAATAGCTCCGGTTTTGTTTGTGGTTTTACAACATCAAATAACACCACTTCTTTTGTTAAATAGGGATTTGCGGTAGGTAGTAGCATTTCGCTCAGCGGTTTGTTTATCTCGCTAAGGGCATCAAGCCAACTAGGTGAAACATGCTCTACTTTATATGGTGTGTTGTACCATGCCGTTTTATGCTCAGGCTCTACATCTGGATGTATAAGTACGATGCGCATATTATGAGGCGTTAACCATTGCATGGCCATTTCATGGGTTGCTTTTTTAAAGCCTTCCATTAAGTAGTCGCCTTGCAGGTAGTTTATTTCATCGTAATGCTGCATATTAATGCTTAAGTTACTGACCCAATCAATTAAGCGTGATTTTTCTTGGTTATCGAATGCTATTTGTAATAGATTTTTTTTATCTTGATATAAGCGCGGCAATTTTTCGGTGTTATCGTTAATTAAGCAAATGTATTCAAACACCATTTCAATAATGTCTTCAAAGTATTCAATGCCTTCATCAGTAAGCGCTAAACTAATATTAAAATCTTTGAAATTGCTGCCATTAATACCGCCGCCAGCAGAAAGCGCGTTTATCCAACCTTGCTCTTTTAAAATAGAATAAAGAGAACCAGCGCCTTCATAGCCAAGTAAATGAGCTATAAAGCTTACTGTTTTATGGCGATAAAAGTCATCAATATTAGGCATAGCAAAACTAATAATAAGCTTTTGCATATGCTTATGCGGCTCAATATGGAGTATTTTTCCTATGTCTTGCTTGCGATAGAGGGGTTCACTGATCTCTGGTTTTTTGAGACTTTTGTTCCCGTTAATCTCGCTAAAGTATGTGTTAGTCCAGTTTTGCAGTGTATCGAGCTCTTCATTAGCGCAAATAACCAAGGTCATCAATTGTGCTTGGTAATAGTCATTAAAAAAATCACGAAGCTCGTCGCTAATACAGCGCTCTCTGTCAGCTAAGGTTTGTAGGTTACCAACAGAAAATTTAGCAAATGGGTGAGCGGGATTTACCGTTTCTTTGTGGGCTTGATAAATACGGCGACCGTCGTCTTTTATTTTTAGTTTAAACTCGGCTTCAATTGCGTTGCGTTCTTTTTCTGTTTCGGCTGAATTTAAAAGAGGGGCAATAAAAAAGCGGCTAAATTGGGTAAGCGCTTGTTCAAATTCTTGATTGTTAATATCAAAAAAGTAACAGGTATGCTCAGTGCCGGTCCATGCGTTTGTGTTACCACCGGCTTGGGAAACAAAGTTATTAAAGCTGCCTGAATCTGGGTATTTGTCTGTGCCTAAAAAAAGCATATGTTCTAAAAAGTGTGCTAGACCTTGCCTATCAAGAGGATCGTCAAAATGCCCGGCGTTAACTGCCATTGATGCCGCCGCTTTCGTAGAATCTTTATCTTGCACTAACAGTACTTTTAGACCATTGTCCAGTGTAAAGGCGCGGTATGCTCTGTTATCATTGCGGCTGATATTCAAATGATGCTCCTGAAACTAAACGTTTACTTGTTAACAACAGATGATGGCTTCAGGAAAGCGAAATATAGCTTGAAAATTTACCTGAGTCTCATGAAAGAACTATTTTAGAAATAAATAGGTTTATGATGTCAATATAGCTGACAAACGGGCACACTGGCTACTGTTTTATATTCTTTAATTGGTTGATTTTTTATGAAAACAATCCTAATAATGCGCCACGGTGAAGCAACACCAATGCAGGCTGATGATGCAGGTAGAAATTTAACCCAATCAGGGCATGATGAAGCTGAAAAAATGGGCCTTTGGCTTAGTAATTCATATCAACCCGATGCGCTGTTAGTTAGCCCTTACATTCGCGCTCAACAAACAGCTGCAGGTGTTTCTAAACATAACGTATTTAAGTTTAGTGAAACCACAGCTGATATTATCCCCGAAGGCAAACCTCAAGTTGCTGCTGATTACATCGAAACACTTATAGCTACTCACCCTCAATGCAATACATGGCTCATAGTAGCGCACATGCCTATTGTAAGTTATTTAGTGGACCAATTAAGCCCAGGCAATATGCCCATTTTTAATACGGGTGCCGTTGCTGTTATTAATTACGATGAGCAAACCCAGCGTAGTAGTTATGTAAGTATAAATGCCCCGGAAAACGTTTAAATATAAATAATTGAGTAAATTAAAATGACGATAGAACGCTTACAAACAGGCGCGCGCATGAGCCGCATAGTAAAACATAACGGCACTGTGTATTTATGTGGGCAAGTATGCGCCGACGCGCAAAAAGGTATTAAAGAACAAACTCAAACCATGCTCGATAAAGTAGAGGCGTTACTTGATGAGGCAGGGAGTTCAAAAGAACATATGCTTAGCGCAACTATTTACGTAAAAAGCATGGAATACTTTGCTGATATGAATGGGGTATGGGATGCATGGGTAACCGAGGGGTATGCGCCTGCACGTGCTTGTGTGGAAGCTAAAATGGCACGTGATGCTCTGCTAGTTGAAATTTCAGTCGTTGCAGCTTTAAAAGAATAATAGCTTTAATGACTCGCTCCCCCGTTGTACTTATCACCGGCTCTAGTCGAGGTATTGGCGCAGCTACCGCATTATATTTTGCAAAGCATGGTTATAATGTTTGCATTAATTATAAAGCAGATTTAGCTAATGCAATGTCGGTTGCAGAAAAAGTAAAGCGATTAGGTCTTGAGGTTGAAGTAATTCAGGGCGACGTATCACTAGAGGCTGACGTTTTAGCTTTATTTATGCATATAGATAAGGTCTTTGGTCGACTTGATGTACTAATAAATAACGCCGGTATTTTAAAGCTACAAATGCCTTTGTTAGATATGAGTGCTGAGCGCATAAACAAAGTTTTGACTACAAACATTACCAGTGCTTTTTTATGTAGTCGTGAGGCACTAAAGCGAATGGAAAATGGCGGCAGTATTGTTAATGTGTCCTCTGCGGCTGCTAAAACGGGCTCTCCTAATGAGTACATTGATTATGCAGCATCTAAAGGTGCAATGGACACATTTACTATTGGCTTAGCAAAAGAAGTAGCAAGTAAAGGTATTCGTGTTAACTCGGTTAGACCTGGGCTCATCTATACTGATATGCATAGGGATGGTGGCGAAAAAGACCGAGTCGATCGGCTTAAAAGTAAATTACCTCTTGGTAGAGGCGGTACACCCGAAGAAGTGGCTGCAGCAATTTATTTTTTAGCTTCAGAGCACGCTTCTTTTACAACGGGTAGTTTTGTTGATGTAGCCGGCGGTTTGTAGGCTAAATTAATAAAGCTAGCCAAAACGTAAAGCTAATAACACTTAAGATGGTAGACAATACCACAGCCCCAGCAAGAGTAGCTTCATGCTGCTTTATTTGACTCGCAATAAGATAAGCATTTACGCCTACAGGGGACGCACTTAAAAGTACCAATACGTTAAGTATTTGCGTGTCTAGTTTGAATACATAAGTACCTACCAATAAAACTAGCGCAGGCAATAAAAATATTTTTAAAATTGATGCTATTAAGGCCGGTTGCCAATTTGCTGCTATTTTATAAAAAGCTAAATTTGCACCAAGTACAAATAACGCACAGGCAATTGCTGGTTTAGCTAATAGCTCTAAACTATTTGCTAAGTCGGTGAACAGTGTTACTCCTAATATGTTTAATATAAGCCCGCACCCGATACTCAGTACTATTGGGTTTAACACCATACTTTTCCCAAAGTGCGACCACGAAAATTTATCGCTACTACCTTTAGCCCCTATTAAAAAAGTAAGTGCAAATAACAATGTGCTATGAAAAGTAATAATCATAAACGCAATGGCTATCATCTCTTTGCCAAGCGATGCAATAACAATAGGAATACCCACTAACACCATATTTGAATAGCTAGAAGCAAGTCCAAATACACCGTGTTGTTGGTAATTTTTTAAATGCTTTTTACTTAAATAAAAGCGGTCAATTAAAATACCGACCCCAAATACACTCAGAACAGGTATGTAAAAGCTCAAAAATGCAAAAAGGCTAATGCTTTGCTGTAAGTTAATTTGCGACATATTTAATAATAAAAAAGCAGGCAAACTAATATAAAAAGTGAACTTACTCAGGCCTGCAATATGCTGCTTTTCGAAAAATTTTAATCGGCAACAGCTATAACCTAGCCCAACTATGAAAATGAGCGGAAAAATAATTGAAAAAATATGCACGTAGTTACATCCTAGTAATAGCTAAAGTTAGCGTCTAAATTCATCACTTTGCGGTAAGTTAATTAGTATAAGTACTGCACCTCTACCACCATATTCGAGAGGAGCTTGATGCATTGCTATTACGTCTGGGTGCTGTACTAAGTATTGAGGCACTTTGTGCTTTAGTACGCCGCCGCCAATACCGTGCACCACACATGCACAATAGTAATGCTGCTTTTTACATTCGTGAATGAGTCCAGCGAGTTCATCTTTAGCAAGTTCTTTATTTAAACCATGTAAATCTAGCGTCAAATCGGGTGCAAAGTCACCACGGCGAAGCTGTTTAGCTAAAAAGCTGTCTTGGCCTGGTTTTACATATTTAACCGTGCCGTGGGTGTCTATATCGGGAATATAAACGTCTGAGAAGAAAAATTCAGATTGAGCCTGCTTTTTTTGCTGGGCAAATTGCTTAGCTTGTGACACCTTAGGCTTTGTATCAAAACGATGAGTATCTTGTTTAAATACCTTGGCGCCTGTGATCGTTTGACGAAATAAGCTTATGTCGTCATTGCTTAGGGACGAATGTGATGGAGTGTCTTTTTTCATAACTATTACCTAAACAAAAAAACGTAAAAACGCAGCGCAAAAGGCGGTACAATACTTAAATGAGGGGCAATTGTAATTTGCCCAGCGCAGATAGGCAATGCAATCGTCTTAAAGACTCAAAACAGTCAGTAAGCTAATACAGGTAAAAATATATGAGCGATTTACAAATAGAAGAAGCAACACTCGAAGAAGCCGTTGCAGAACTGTCAACTTTACATGACTGGTTACGTTGGACTACAAGCCAATTTGCAAGTAGTAGTATATTTTTTGGACACGGTACAGATAACGCATGGGATGAAGCTGTAAGCTTATTACTGCCTGCGCTTAGCTTGCCTGTTGATGCGCCAAAAGAATTAATGCACGCGCGTTTAACAAGCACAGAAAAAAACCGACTTGCGGGTCTTATTGCAGAACGTATTAACGACTGCACACCAGTACCTTACTTAACAAACATTGCATGGTTTGCGGGTATGCCATTTTATGTGGATGAACGTGTACTTATACCTCGCTCACCGTTTGCTGAGCTTATCAGCAATCGCTTTACACCTTGGCTTGAAGAGCCACAATCGGTTAACCGCATATTAGATTTATGTACGGGGTCGGGTTGTATCGCAATTGCACTTGCGCAAGCTTTTGAGGAAGCACAAGTTGATGCGGTAGATATATCGTATGAAGCACTTGAAGTGACAGATATTAACATTAACGATTACATGTTAACTGACCGTGTGTTACCCATTCAGTCTGATGTATTTAGCGGTGTACCAGGTCAAAAATACGACCTAATAGTAGCAAACCNCCCGCCGTATGTTGATGCAGAAGATATGGCTGACTTGCCACGTGAATTTCATCATGAGCCAGAGCTTGGACTTGCATCAGGCCACGATGGTTTAGACGTAACGCGTACTATCTTAAGTGAAGCGAGTGAGCATCTAACTGATAACGGTTTGTTATTTGTAGAAGTTGGCAACTCTATGGTACATATGGATGCACTGTATCCGGGCGCGCCGTTTGAATGGATTGAATTTGAACAAGGCGGCTTAGGTGTATTTGTAATTAGCAAAAAACAGCTAGATGAGTATTTTTCAAAATAAGTAAAAAATGAATAGCCAAGCCTTGTGCTTGGCTATCGGTAGTCATTAGGAATGAGGAAAGTTAATGGCAGGTAATAGCATTGGACAGTTATTTAAAGTGTCCACCTTTGGTGAGAGCCACGGCGTTGCATTAGGCGGCGTTGTTGATGGTACTCCCGCAGGTCTTGAAATCACAGAGGCCGACTTACAAATTGATTTAGATCGCCGAAAACCAGGCCAAAGCCGTTATACAACGCAGCGCCGCGAAAGCGATCAAATAAAAATATTAGCAGGCGTTTTTGAAGGTAAAACCACAGGTACTAGCATTGGTTTATTAATTGAAAACACCGATCAACGCTCGCAAGATTACGGCAAAATTAAAGATGTATTTCGCCCAGGTCATGGCGATTACACGTATTGGCATAAGTACGGCTT
>NZ_AUTN01000068.1:0-39341 GCF_000497955.1 Pseudoalteromonas sp. TAE56 | reverse complement strand
CCGCCGTAAATGGGATGCTTTCACAGATTTTAGCTTCGGCTATAAGTAACTCTTCCAGGCGAACATCAACTTCTTCTTTATCAAAGTATTCGTAAGCAAGCTCTACAAAAAGGTTTTTATGTTTTTCTTCTGACTTGGCAATCGCAACATAAAAGTCTTTTTCTTTACCCTCAGGAAGTGCTTGTGCAACTAAAGAAAAACGCTCGTGACCACGTGCTTCAATTACACCGCCAACCAGTAATCGGTCCATTAAAAAACCATCACGACCATGTCTAAACAGTGCACGTATTTGTTTTATGTACGGGTCTTTTTTGTCGTCACCTAAGTTTACATCGCGCTCTAAAAGTAACTTAAGCACTTGTTTAAAGTGTATTAGTTCTTCTAGTGCTAAGTCGGTCATGGCTTTTACTAATTTACGTTTGTCTGGGTAATGCGAAAGCATAGACATAGCCATACCCGATGCTTTTTTTTCTGCAGCGGCATGATCTTGTAAAAAAGTATTAAAGTCAGCAAGGACAACTTCGGTCCATTCAAATGGGGTGTGGTATTTTAATTCAAACATGTTCTGTACAACTTAAATAATAATGCGGGGATTTTAACGTATTTGTTTTAAAAAATCTTGTAAGGCAGCAATTTATCTATGCGCCCTTTAGCGGTGGATTCGACTTTTAGCGGGTGTTTAATATCGTTCCATGCGGTGACTTTGCCGCCCATATTCATTTTTTCAAAATCAGCTTTGTCACTTTTTAATGCTAAAAAATCGCATAGTTTTTTGTAGCTATCAGGCTTTGCTATATCAATGGATAAAAAATCGTTGTCACGATTCTTAAAGTACGTGTGAGCATCGTTCAAATGTGTTTCGTAGCAGTGAGCTAAGTAACTATCGTCGCTAATATTATTAAGCGAAAGCTCACTAAACGTATTTAAATAACAGCGCTTTATATGAATATTAAAGCCCCCGTCGCCGCGCGTTAAATTAGTGTGCATACGCGTTAAAAGCTGTTTTATTGATACAAGCCATGCACCAAGTTCGCGCTCTAAATAAATAAACTTAGAGTCTGGGTAATGAATATCAAGCGCTTTAAAGTCATTAAATATGGGAGTGTCGGCAATTGCGCTGGCATTTTGAAAACAGGCATTAGTATACGCGGTATGCGCTGTTGTAATGCCAAGTTCTAAAAATGCATGGCACACACTAGTTGTGCCGGTACGTGGTAAACCTATTATAAATATTTTGCTCATTAACTTTTCTTTAATTAGCCGCGTGTTACTAGTAATACAAAGGCGCTGATAATCATGACTAAAAATGTAGTAATAGTACCAATTTGGCGATATTTAAGGCTTTTTTCTACTATGCCTAAATTTTGAAACACACGCCCTACTAATAACGCACCACCTAATATATGGCAGTAATGGCTAGCAAGCCCTTGGTACTCTGCTAAAAAAAGCAAAATTAAAGCAAATGGCACGTATTCCATAAAATTTGCGTGGGCACGCACAGCACGTTGTAGCGTTGCATTACCGTTATCACCAAGCGATATTTGCTCCGCACGGCGCACTTTTATTACGTTAAAGCTTAAATAAATGTAAAAGAATGCGAGTAATGCAGCATAAGTTGAAATGATCACGGCGTTTTCCTGTTATTTTTATCGCATAAATATGCGCTCTATTATTGTGGGCGTGATAATAACACATAAATTTGAGCAGCATTATCAGAAGTTTAATAATTGCCTATGCTAAGCTAGAGGTATTAAGTTAGTAGAAAATACATAAGGATTTTATGTTTGTACCTCGTAAAGTAGCCGACAGTTACCGTGAAATGATTAACAGTATTGGCTTTTACCCTTCGATGCTTTCAGTGGGCTTTTTGGTATTTGCCATTATTACAATGTCGGTTGAATATTTAGCGCCTATTGAGCAGCTAAAATCGTTTATATCGGTTGTACTTGTTGATAGCGCTGAAAACGCACGTACTATTTTAAGCACCTTAGCGGGGAGTATTATTTCGCTTACCGTGTTTAGTTTTTCAATGGTAATGGTCGTTTTAAATTCGGCCAGTGCGAGTTTATCGCCCCGCGTAGTACCTGGGCTTATTACGCGTAAATCACATCAAATGGTTTTGGGCTTTTATTTAGGCAGCATAATTTACTCAATTATTATGCTTATAAATATTAATAAACTTGAAGGTGGCAGTACGGCTATTCCTTCAATTGGTGTGTTATTCGCACTTGTTTTTGGATTGATTTCATTAGGTTTATTTGTATTTTTTATACATTCAATCTCTCGTGCTATTCAGGTTGATAACGTATTAAATGGCTTGTTTAGCCAAACTAAAAACGAAATTAAAACAATAATACAAAGACAACAAGAGAACCCACTTGAAGACTTTCCAGACTTTAGCAAATGGCATTCGGTTAGCAGTAAAACAGAGGGCTATTACAAAGGCGTGCAAACCGATAAGCTCTGTGCCATTTTGGCAGAGCAAGATATAAAGGTGTATATTTCTGTTAACCAAGGCTATTTTACAGTTAAAGGCTATCCTTTTTTAAAGTGTAATAAAGACATATCAAACGATGAAGAGCTGATAAATAAAATTCTCGACTGCTTTATTTTTTATATAGAAGAGTACATTAGCGATCATTACCGTTATGGGTTAACGCAAATATCAGAAATTGCAGTTAAGGCAATGAGCCCGGGCATAAACGATCCAGGTACTGCGGTTAAATCAATTGATATGCTGAGTATTTTACTTATTCAACGGCTGTCAATTAACGATATTAACTACTCGTTTGAGCACAGTGATAATGGACCATTACTATACCTTCATGAAACAAGCTTTGATGAGTTATTACATGACAACTTTACACCGCTGCGTAATTACGCCAAAGGCGATGCATACGTAATGACAAACGTGCTTGAGGCATTCAAAAATATTTTGTTTGTAGCCCATAAAGATACCGATGCACGAAACAGTTTATTTAATTATTTAAATGCGATTGTTGATGACATAAATGAGCATGTAACTAATGAATACGACAGACGCGAAGTGACTAATATGCTCAACTCTATAGCGCGTATCAGCCAAGAGCAAGGTGAGAAGTTGGTGGCACGTTTTGAGCACCACTAGGGCGTGTTGAATTATTTGGATTGAAATTTGTTCAATCTAGGGGCGATTAAATCGCGGCGCGAGGTTTGTAACCTAGTGGGCTAAGTAAAAACCGAGCAACATAGAGTTAATCGTCCCTAGGAAGAACCTATATTTTAATCTATGTAGTACACAGCATAGCTTGAGGCTGTTACTTTAATCTCTCCAGCATGGTAGGCATCAGGTACATAGTTACTTGGTGCGCTATCAGCCATCATTACTTTTTCTGCGCGCATATAAGGCTGCGACTGCACATTGAGTGGACTTAGTGATGCGCTGTATAATCCTTTTAAATCAACGCCATAATCTTCACTAAACTCTTTTGCTGCATCCCGTGCGTCTTTAATTGCTAACTTTTGCGCTTTTTTGTGCAGCTCGTTGTAGTTACTTGCTAAAAATTGCGTTTGATTAATTTCGTTAATACCGTTGTTAACTAAGCTTTGTAGTAATTCAGGGTATTTATTTATATCGCTAAGTTTTACAGTTAATGTACGAGAAACCTTAAAGCCTTTAAATTCTTGATTACCGGTAGTGCGGTTATATTGGCTATCACGGTTTATTGAAATTTGTCCGGCGTTTATATCTCCCTCTTTAACACCAATTTCTTTTACGAGCTTAATTGCTTTAGCGATGGTTAGGTCGGTTTTATTTTTAGCAGCAATTAAGTCTTTATCAACTTCGGTAATACCTACACTAAGCTGTACGTAATCTGGCATTGTAGTAAGAGTCGCTTCGCCCTTAACATAAATATGAGGAGCATCGGGAGTCGCTGCCGCAAGTGCATCAAAACTAAGTACGTTAAAAGCCAGTGCACTACCTAAAACAAGTGTCAGTGTTTTCATTAAGTCGATCCTTTAATTTTGTAAATTCTATTAAAGACCTTACGTGGTTAATTAAATATGAACAAGCACAAAAAAACAGGCAATTGCCTGTTTTTTGTTAAGCATTGTAACTGTGCCTACAACGTTATTTATTTTTAATTACTTATAAACCTAATTAAACACTACAACGTTTATAGTTACGGTATTTTGGTAACCAGTAATTTTTGTCGATTGCTGCCCATAACGCATCATCAGTAATCTCAAGAGCAACGCCCTCTTCGATTGCTTTTTTAGCAATGGCAAATGCAATACGCTTACTTAGCGTTTCAATTTCCGTAAGGGCTGGTAATAAACTACCTTTACCTGTGTTGGCACGTGGCGACGACTCTGCAAGCATTTCGCTAGACACACTTAACATTGCATCAGTAATGCGTGTCGCTTTAGCGGCAATAACCCCTAAACCAATACCCGGGAAAATATAGCTATTGTTACATTGTGGAATTGGAAAAACTTCACCGTTGTGTTCTACCGGATCAAATGGGCTACCTGTTGCAACAAGTGCTTTACCGTCAGTCCACTTAATCACATCAGCAGGATGCGCTTCTACCTGCTTAGATGGATTACTTAATGGGAAAATAATTGGCTGTTCACAACCGGCGTGCATTGCTCGAATAGCTTGCTCTGTAAACAAACCAGGTTGACCTGAAACACCAATTAAAATGTCTGGTTGAGCACAGTGCATAACATCAAGAAGTGATGCGTATTCACCGCTGTAAGTCCAATCACTTACCGAGCCTTGCGGTTGTGCAAGTGCTTGTTGGAAATCGCGTAAGCCTTCCATACCCTCTGTAAGTAGGCCAAAACGGTCAACCATAAATACTTGGCTACGCGCTTGAGCTTCACTAATACCTTCAAAAACCATTTGGCTAATAATTTGCTCAGCAATACCACAACCAGCAGAGCCTGCACCCACAAAAACTACTTTTTGTTGGCTAAGGGTTGAATTTTTAACGCGACACGCTGCAAGTAAAGAACCTACCGTTACAGCCGCAGTACCTTGAATGTCATCGTTAAAGCTACAAATTTCATTGCGGTAGCGCTTAAGTAACGGCATTGCATTTGGTTGTGCAAAATCTTCAAACTGAAGTAACACATTTGGCCAGCGACGTTTAACCGCTTTAATGAATAAATCTAAAAACTCATCGTATTCGTCTTGGGCAATACGCTTATGGCGTGCACCCATGTACATAGGATCGTTTAAAAGCTTTTCGTTATTAGTACCCACATCAAGCATTACAGGTAATGTGTATGCTGGGCTTATACCACCACACGCAGTGTAAAGTGACAATTTACCAATTGGGATACCCATGCCGCCAATACCTTGATCGCCAAGGCCTAAAATACGCTCGCCATCGGTTACAACAATAACTTTTACTTTACCTTTGGTAGCGTTGCGTAAAATGTCGTCAATTTGGTATCTGTCTTCATACGAAATAAATAAGCCACGCGCGCTGCGGTAAATGTCTGAGAATTTTTCACAAGCATCCCCAACTGTAGGCGTGTAAATGATTGGCATCATTTCTTCAAGATGATCCCGCACTAAACGGTAATAAAGTGTTTCGTTGTTATCTTGAATCGCACGTAAGTAAATATGCTTATTAAGGTTGTCGGTAAAGCTAGAATATTGCTGATAACAGCGCTCGACTTGCTCTTCAATTGTTTCAAAGCGAGGAGGAAGTAAACCAGCAAGATTGAAATTTTCGCGTTCTTTTTTACTAAAGGCGCTGCCTTTATTTAATAGCGGTGTTTCAATTAGGCCAGGGCCAGAATGATGAATATATAAGTAGTTAGGATCAGTATTAGTTGTCATATTTCCAGGCTTTAACGGAGTCTTAAGTTATGATCTGTCATTATCAGTGTTAAAGGTTTAATTGCAACGACAATTAAGCTAGTCAGACCATTGAGAGAAAATACATGCAGGCTTCACTGCCCGCATGTATATTATACATAATTTAAAATTGTATAGTGGCGTTATTATCAGTTAAATCAGATAACGCAACACCTTCACGGCGTGGATCAGCTCCGCCGTAAAGTTTGTCATTTTTAACTTCAACTGCGTGTAAGCCCGAGTTTAAGTCAATAATACGTACATTGTGGCCGCGTTTAGTAAGCGCAGGCGCAATGGCTTCAATAGCTGTGCCTTTTTCAAGGCTGGTGTAATCGTTACGATTTGTTGTACGCGGTAAGTTAATAGCGTCTTGCGCTGATAAATTCCAGTCAATAACACCCACAACAACTTGTGCAACGTAATCTATGATACGACTACCGCCAGGTGAGCCTACAATTAAACGTAAGCTGCCATCTTTATTAAATACCATTACCGGTGACATAGAGCTACGCGGGCGTTTACCAGCCTCTACACGGTTTGCTACAAGCTTGCCGTTTTTACGTGGCGATAGCGAAAAGTCAGTTAGTTGGTTATTTAAAATAAAGCCATTAACCATAACCGTGGAGCCAAACGCCATTTCAATTGAACTAGTCATCGAAACGGCATTACCTTTACTATCTACAATAGAGACATGAGAAGTAGAAGGTAACTCGTATGAATCATCCATTGCATAACTTAAGTATCCGACCGGATTACCGGCTACGGCTTTTTGGTCTGTTTCGGTAATTAATTTAGCGCGTGAGGCAATATAATCTTTGTTTAATAGCTCTTTTGTAGGTACTTGCGTGAAATCGGGATCGCCCATGTACATATCGCGATCGGCAAATGCAATACGCGAAGCTTGGCTAAAGTAATGAATCGCCTTTTCGCCATTTGGTTTAAGTGCGCTCATATCTTTATGCTCAAGTAGGCCAAGCATTTGTAGCACAGCTACACCGCCACTACTTGGTGGCGCCATAGAACACACGTTATAAACACGGTATTGTATACATACCGCATCGCGTTCTTTACTTTTGTAATCTGCTAAATCTTGCACACTTAATTTACCAGGGGCTATTTTAGAGTGCTGTACAGCATTAACCATTTGTTTAGCGTTTTCGCCTTTGTAAAATGCATCAATGCCCTGCTTTGCAATGTCTTTGTATAAATCAGCAAGCGGTTGATTCTTTTTAACACTACCTACTTCAATTAACTTACCATTTGGGTAAAAGTATTCGTTAATAATCGGCATACTCAATACACCAGGGTTTAATTGGCGTGCTAATAAGCCATGTAAACGCGGCGAAATTACAAAGCCTTGCTCTGCAAGTTCAATAGCCGGTTTAAAAAGCGCTTCCCATGGCAATGTACCGTATTGTTTATGCGCGCTTGCAAAGGCATGTAAAATACCAGGCACACCAACAGAGCGTCCGCCTACTACAGCTTCAATCCATTTAACGGCTTTACCGTGCTTATCTAAAAACAGCGTTTCGTCTGCATTTGCAGGTGCTGTTTCGCGGCCATCAAAACTAGTCAATTTATTGTTTGCTTTGTTGTAGTACATCATAAATGTACCACCACCAATACCTGACGATTGCGGTTCAACTAAAGTAAGCACTAGTTGAGTAGCAATGGCTGCATCTACGGCACTGCCACCTTGGGCTAAAATTCGTTGACCGGCTCTTGAGGCATATGGATTTGCCGCAGCAACCATGTATTTATTACCCTGCACTACTTCTTTATGGATTAATCCGGTAGCGGCTTCAGGTTCGCGAGTTTCAATTTGAGTTGCTTGCTGTGCAAATGAAGGCAGCGATACTGCGCACAGTCCAATGGCAAATAATGAGTTAAGTTTAAAATGCATAAAAATACTAAAAACACTTAATTACGTAGTTGTATTTGGCATCTTAAAGTTAAACGGGCACAATATGCAAAAATTTTGACTAAAAAAATATAATAAAATGCTTAATTTACCTATTCAACCTCGTTATATATTACCGCCTATTATTCTGCTGCTTTTTAGTACCATTTTTGCTGCATTTGATTTAAATAATTTACTTGAATTTAACCGAAGTCTAATTGATGAAGGTGAACTATGGCGAATCTTTTCAAGCCAATTTGTTCATGCTAATTGGGCTCATTTGGGATTAAATGCCAGTGGTGTTTTATTAATATGGCTTTTACATGGGGAATACACATCACCTACTCGCTACGCTTTTAATACAACTGCGCTAGCGCTGTGGTGTGGGCTCGGCGTGTATTGGTTTTGCCCAAGCATACATATTTATACCGGATTAAGTGCCCTACTGCATGGTGTAATTATTTGGGGTGCAGTTAAAGATATGACTGTAGGGCTTAAGTCAGGTTATTTATTATTTATAGGCGTATGGATTAAAATAGGGTTTGAACAATTTAGCGGCCCTAATGCTGATATAGGAAAGCTTATTAACTCCACTGTGGCTATTGATGCACATTTAATTGGTGTTATTGGCGGGACTTTACTTGCAATACCATTGGCTATAGAGCTCTTTAAAAAGAACTTTAAAAAGCAATAATAAAGTTAGACTTTGTTGAATCCAATAAAAATGCCGCATTAGTTAACTAAACTAATGCGGCGTTTTTGTTTTTATACTTTAAGAGTTAAAGATTAAAGTGTTTCTTTAAATAACTTATGAATACGGCGGTATTCGTCTAACCAGCTTGAAGGCTGTACAAAACCATGTGGTTCAACAGGAAATATAGCTGTTTCAAAGTTTTGTTTTTCAAGCTCTATTAAGCGCTGCACTAAACGCACTGAATCTTGAAAAAACACGTTATCGTCAACCATTGGTGAGTTAATTAATAAACGCTTGTTTAAACCCTCAGCATAATAAATTGGCGAGCTGCGCTCATACGCAATCGGGTCAACATCAGGGTGGTTTAATATATTAGCCGTATAACCTGTGTTGTAATGCGCCCAATCGGTAACAGGTCTAAGTGCCGCACCCGATTGAAATAACTCAGGCGCGGTAAACAATGCCATAAAGGTCATAAAACCGCCGTAAGAGCCACCATAAGTACCGACTGCTTTGGTATCAACGTTGGCATTTTGCGCCATCCATTTAACGCCATCGGCTAAATCTTGTGTTTCAGGTGTTCCCATTTGACGATAAATCGCGGTACGCCAATCACGCCCGTAACCTTTAGATGCGCGGTAATCCATATCCATTACTATGTAACCTTCATCAGCGAGCAATGAATGGAACATAAATTCACGAAAATAAACCGAAAAACCCATGTGTGAATTTTGTAAGTAACCCGCGCCGTGGTTAAAAATAACCGCTTTACGATTTTTACCTACTTCACCTTCAACGTAATCTGCTGGATAATATACTTTTGCATATATTGGTTGATCAGTATGGCTCGATGGTACGGCAACAATTTTAGGGGCTGTTAGCTTTTTAGCTAAAAACTCATCCGACACAGTATGCGTTAAGCGCGTTGCTTTTGTATTGGCTTTAGCATCTGCTACGTAAAGCTCATCAGGCATAGTAATTGTAGAGTGCTTAAGGAGTAACTTGGTTTCATCTGGGCTTAACGTGTAATCGGTCATACCATTTAAGTCAGTTACTTGCTCGTTATTACCTGTTTGCGGGTTAACACGGTAAATTTCGTAAAGCCCTGGATGCTCAACATTCGCTTTGTAATAAATTGCGCTGTCGTCGCTGGTAAGCGTTAAGTTAGAAACCTCAAATTGGCCTTGTGTTAGCGCGGTTGCACTACCATTTACAGGCTTTTTATAAAGCTGGCTGTAACCTGACTCTTCCGATAGGTAATAAAGCGTGTTTGAGTGATGTAACCACCCAAAGTCGTTAAATGCGTAAGCAATCCATGCATCGTCATGCAGGCGATGTTGCGACACAAGTTTGTTGTTTTTAAAATCTACCGTTGCAAGCCAGCGGTCTTTGTTGTCCCACGCTTCTAGCATGACAGCTACTTGTGAGCCATCGTCGTTCCATACTATTGGGCTTTGCTCAAAACCCCAGTCCATAATAAGGTTAATACCACGAGGTGCCTTTTTAGACTTATATGTTTTACCATCACGTGCATAATTTTCTTTTTTAACTGCGGCTAAAACATCTTCGTCAAAGCCCGGTAAGGTATTAAAGCTAAGTGATGTTTGCTCTTTGTTAGTTAAATTGATGTAGACAAGCTTTGAGGTTTCTTCTTTAGCGTCGGCTACACGGCGGCGTGCTTTTTTAGGTTCTATAGTGGCGTCATTTGTAATGTAGTTAGGCATAATATCGCCATCACCACGCCAGTCTGTTTGCTTTTGTACAACAACTAACAGCGCATCACCATTTGGCGAAAGCTGCGCTTCTGCAACTTTATTACCGGCACCTAAGTAGTAAGCCGTATTAGCAATTGAATCGTTTTGTTCATTAATTTGCTCATTGCGTGCTTGCTTATCTTTTTTATTTTTTTGTTGAAGCGCCACAAATTTAATCAACTTATGCTGCTCTTTAGCAATATACGTGCTTGGCTCTTCAATACCTTTTGGCTCATCAGCAAGTTTTAAGTTAGCAAGCTCGCTCGTTAAGCCTGTTTTTAAATCAACTTTAAAAAATACATTGCCTTGGCGGTAAACTAAATCGCCATTATTTAAAAATTGTGGCTTTGACTCGCCCGCTGATGTAGCTGTAATTTGTTTAAGTTCGCCGGTTTTTAGGTTTTTAACAAATACATTGCCTTTAAATGTGTAGGCCGCCATTGTTTTATTTTTAGAATAAACGGCTTTATTTGAACCCATAGTATGAAGTTTATTAAGAGCTACTTGCTCTGCTGTTTGGCTAGTAACCGATTGGCTAAATAAATCGCGTAGTGTATTACCCTGCTCTTTTTGAGCATAAATAATAGTAGACGAATCGCTCGCCCAGTAAGCACCCTCTGGCTGATTACCCATCCAATCCGGATCGGCCATTGCTTGTTCTAGCGTTATTTTTTGTGAGCCAATATCTGCTGGCGTGTTTACAACCGCAGCAATTTTAGTTGCTGGTAATGCACTTTGCTGTGTTGAAGAGGTGTTAGCGGTCGCGCTACAACCTGCAAGCATGACACTTGTGGCAACAGCTAAGGCCACTAACGTTTTAGATGAAGAAAGATTAAAAATCATAGTGCTTCTATACGGTTATTATAATTAAGCCGTATTTAAGCAGAAGCACTCAAGTTATTGCAATTTTTTAAGATAAATAGCCATTAAACAGGGTAAAGCTCAGTTTACTAACGCCCCCTTTATTAGTGGACGTTATTCAACGATTAAATCAAGCCACACCATGCGGTGATCGCTCGATGCGTTTCTATCTTTAATTAAACGATACTCATCGCTGGTTTTAGTAGGCCAAAATACACCACCGTCCTTAATTTTTAAGCCATAGTTTGACGGTAGTACGTAATCAACACGCGCTTGCCAATTAGCACTGTAATTTTGTGCATAAGGCACGTCATACTGCTCTTTAGCGCCTTCACTTTTTGGAACAAATTGAGCGTTAATAAGTGGGTTTTTAAGTAGTTGATCTGTGGTATTTGTACGGGCTTTATCGCCCTCTGGGGCGGCATTTAAATCCCCTAAAATAACAAAGCGAGAATAAGTTTTTAAACCGCCTTTTTCGCCTTTATCATCGTAAATATACTTAGCGTTTGAAACGTAATCGGCAATTAGCCTTACTTCATCATGGTTACGCTTACCGTTTCTATCCTCTTTACCGTCAAATACAGGCGGTGTTGGGTGAGATGCAATAACATGAATGGTTTTATCGTTTACGTTAATAGGTAAATCCCAAAACGATTTAGAGCTGAGTCTAAGTGCTTGCCATTCTTGTGCGTTATACCAGTTTTCACCTGTTTTAGGCATCATTGGCATTAGTGCATTTGGCATGTCTTTATATCTAAAGGTTTGAAGGGTTCTTACTTTATCAAAATCGATTGGGTATTTTGACAAAATAGCCATACCGTAATGCCCTTCAAAAAAGCCAAAGCCTTGTGCATCGCCCATAACACCATTTTTTTTGCCATCGTTATCTAAATCAAACTCGGTGGCAAGCCCAGTATTTACCGGAGCAATGTAAGAGTAAGGATAGTTAATAGCGTCTTGTTTTTGCTGACCTATATTTAAAAAATGCTTATTAAAGTATTCAATGCCTTGCTCTTTTGGGATGTAGTCAAATTCGTTAAGTAAAATAATATCAGGGCGAACTCGTTGAATAATTTCCGCTATGTTCTTAATTTGCTGGTGGTTTGCTTTAAGTGCATTAACTAAAGCATCACTTTTAACTTGCTCGCCTTTAGGCGTGTGATTTGTCGCATCCATACTTACATTAAAAGTAGCAACACGAAGAGAGTCTGATGCAAATGCATTTAAGCTAAATAATGTAGCAATGGCTAGCGCGCCATATATTGTTTTTAGTTTCATTGTTTTACTTCACAAATTTAAAATTAGACTTTAACAGTATTACATATTCAAAAGCTTTTTTTATGACAAAAAAATACCGGCTCAAGCCGGTATTAACAAATTAATTCTATAATTAGAAATTATTGGCTTAGTATTAAATTTGCTGCCGCTTTTAAAATACCTGGGTAGTCTTGCTCAGGTAAATATTCAGTAAGCTCACCTAATTTATCTGCTAGGTCATTTATGCTGGTGGCCGATACGTTTATATGGCCCATTTTACGACCTGGTTTTGCAGTTTTACCGTACCAGTGGCTAGTTACATCTGCGTATTTTAGTACGTCAGCTGGAATACTAGGTTGCCCTAGTACGTTTATCATCGCGGTAATGTGTTTAAGTTCTGTATTACCAAGCGGTAAACCTGCAACAGCACGCATGTGGTTTTCAAACTGTGAGCAATGGCAGCCTTGTTGCGTCCAGTGGCCTGAGTTGTGTACACGCGGGGCAATTTCGTTAACGAGTAACGTACCTTGTACATCAAAAAACTCAATAGCTAATACGCCAACGTAGTTAAGCTCGTTTGCTATTTTTGTAAAGGCATCGTTTGCTTGAGTTTCAACACTTTGATTATTTTTACCGGCAATAGAAAGTGTTAACACACCATCTGTGTGCTCGTTTTCTGTTAGCGGATAAATAGCCACATTACCGTGTTTATCGCGCGCACCAATAATAGATACTTCACGATCAAACGGGATCATTTTTTCAGCAATAATTGTATGTGGCGAAAGCTCTGTGCCCGATGCAATAAAATCAGCCATTTGTGACCAAATTTCGTCTATTTGACTATCTGATTTTAAACGCCATTGGCCTTTCCCGTCATAACCCGCTTGGCATGTTTTAATAACAAGTGGCTTACCTAGGGTTTTAACAGCGTGTTCAAGGTGCGCTTTTTCAGTAATTAATTGATATGGCGCACAAGTTACGTTTGTTTTATCAAGCAATGCTTTTTCAAGCGAGCGATCGCCACCGGTTTTAATAGCGGCTTTACCTGGGTAAAATTTATTGCTGTTACAGCAAAGTGTTAGTACATCATCAGGAATGTGCTCAAACTCTGCAGTAATGGCATCAGCGTTTGATATTGCTTGCTCAAGTGACGTGCTATAAACCTCACCAGTTAGCGGGTGCATAATTTGCTTGCTGCCTACATCATACGCCACTACGTTTAAATTAAGCGGCGCGCCTGCAAGGCTCATCATACGTGCAAGTTGCCCTGCACCTAATATTAAAATATTCATTATTACTCTGCAGGGTTTGGATTAGCTAATATAGTGTCGGTTTGAGCTTTACGAAACGCTTCAATTTTTGCAAAAATTTCTGGATTTTGACACCCTAAAATTTGCGCGGCTAGTAAACCTGCGTTTGCTGCGCCCGGCTCACCAATTGCAAGTGTGCCTACTGCAACGCCTTTAGGCATTTGGCAAATAGATAAAAGTGAATCAACACCATTTAATGCTTTTGATTTTACAGGCACGCCCAGTACAGGAAGCGACGTAAAAGCAGCAGCCATACCCGGTAAATGAGCCGCGCCGCCAGCGCCTGCAATAATAACTTTAATCCCGCGTTCTGCGGCTGAACTTGCATAATCAGCAAGTAATTGAGGAGTGCGGTGTGCAGACACGACTTTAGTTTCGTACTTAATGCCAAAATGCTCTAGCATAAGTGCTGCATGTTCCATGGTTGGCCAATCTGATTTAGAACCCATAATAATGCCAACAGTCATAAATACTCCTCAGTAATGTATTTTCAAAATAGCGGACTTATGTCCTCTTTAAGCCGGGTATTATACCCAAAGCCATATTAATTGCGACTAATACAAAGCCACAAAAAAAAAAAGCCATGTTTAAACATGGCTTTTTAGGGTTAACGGGTAAATAGCTAATTAAGCTTCTTTACTCGCTAGGTATTCTGCGTAGTTGCCTCTAAAGTCAATAATTTTACCATCTTTAACTTCCCAAATACGGGTAGCTACCGATGATACAAATTGACGATCGTGCGATACAAACATTAATGTACCTTCGTAGGCTTCAAGTGCTAAGTTAAGCGCTTCAATAGATTCCATATCCATGTGGTTAGTTGGCTCATCCATTAACAATATGTTTGGTTTATGCATCATAATTTTACCAAACAGCATGCGGCCTTGCTCACCACCTGAAATTACTTTAACTGACTTTTTAATATCGTTTTGAGAGAACAACATACGACCTAAGAAGCTGCGAACCACTTGTTCGTCGTCGCCTTCTTGTTGCCATTGCTCCATCCACTGAAACAAGTTCATGTCGGTTGCAAACTCATCTGCATGATCTTGCGCGTAGTAACCAATGTTCGCGTTTTCAGAAAACTTAAACTCACCGGCTTTAGGAGCTAAGCGCCCTGCTAATGTATTAAGTAATGTTGTTTTACCAACACCATTTTCACCAATAATAGCAATACGCTCGCCAACTTCTACTAAACCTTCAAGCCCAGAAAACAACGTATTGTCGTCAAAGCCTTGCGTTAGGTTATTCATTTCAAGCGCGTTTCTGAATAACTGCTTTTCTTGGTCGAAACGAATAAACGGCGTTTGACGTGAAGAGGCTTTAACTTCGTCTAACTGAATTTTGTCGATACGTTTAGCGCGCGATGTTGCTTGCTTAGCTTTAGATGCGTTAGCAGAGAAACGTGATACAAACTGTTGAAGTTCAGCAATTTGGTTTTTCTTCTTCGCGTTTTCGCTAAGTAGCTGCTCACGTGCTTGCGTTGCTGCAAACATGTATTCGTCGTAGTTACCTGAGTAAATACGTAGCTCGCCGTAGTCAATGTCGGCCATGTGAGTACACACAGAGTTTAAAAAGTGACGGTCATGCGAGATGATTATCATGGTACAGTCGCGTTGGTTTAACACGTCTTCTAACCACTTGATGGTGTAAATATCCAAGTTATTGGTAGGCTCATCCAGTAGCATAATGTCTGGGTCTGAGAACAATACTTGAGCAAGTAGCACACGCAGTTTAAAACCAGGTGCAATTTCTGACATTGGGCCAAAGTGTTGATCCGTACCAATACCTACGCCTAATAAAAGCTCGCCTGCTTTAGATTCAGCAGAGTAACCATCCATTTCGGCAAATTCAGTTTCAAGATCGGCTACTTTCATACCGTCGTCTTCACTCATTTCTGGTAAAGAGTAAATACGGTCGCGTTCTTTTTTAATTTTCCACAACTCTTTGTGACCCATGATCACAGTATCAATTACTGAGTATTCTTCGTAGGCAAACTGGTCTTGGTTTAGTTTAGCAACGCGTTCATTAGGATCAGTACTAACATTACCTGAAGACGCTTCAAGCTCACCACTTAAAATTTTCATAAATGTTGATTTACCACAACCATTTGCACCGATTAAACCGTAACGGTTTCCATCGCCAAATTTTGCTGAGATATTTTCAAATAATGGTTTAGCACCAAATTGCATGGTGACATTAGCTGTACTAATAATAGCGCTACCCTCCAAGGGAGTATGGATGTAATTAAATTGCGCGCAGTTTAAACCAAAATGGCCTGTTTTTCTATGAAAGTTTAAAGGCAAACTAACGCGTTTTAGCCATTTATTAGCACTGTATAGTGGGTAACTCAAATAACAGATTAAATTAAATGGTTTTGTAAATTTTTATTCAGCTTACACAAGTAAAAATTCATCAATATATTCACTTTAATACGTCTAGGGAGTTTAGAATTACGTATACTGAATTAGAGTAAAAACACTTTTAACGTGTTTGTGTGTTTACTTAACTCATTTTTGTACACGAAGTAACAATAAAAAGTTATATTTATGAAAATAAAGCACTTTTAGAGCTTTTGCACTAGTTGCTACTTTTTGAACAAGATGAAATTAATTCAAATAAAATTTTTAACACACCACAAATTTACCATCCTATTTACCTATATATTCAATATAAAAACAAACTTCTGCAACACCTGAAAAACAAAATTAACCTCTAGTGAATATCAATAGAATTTGCCTGTCAATTTTGTTGAGTATTTTTCACTTTTGAGCTCTTTATTGCTTTGTTAGTCTTCAAATCTGAATTTTTACCTACGTAAAAACACTAAAAATTTACACAGGGCAACACACAAGATGAGCAAAAAATTAGCGACACTGATTAGCGCAAGTATTGTATTCGCACCCGCTGTCTCGGCGGTAGAGTTATACAAAGATGACAAAAACACTCTAGAAGTAGGTGGATATCTTGATGTGCGTGTAATTAACACACAAAACGAAACCGAAGTTGTTAACGGTACGTCGCGCATTAACTTTGGTTTTACTAGAGAGCTAAAGAAAGATTGGACTGCCCTTGCTCTTGTAGAATGGGGAGTAAACCCTGTTGGTAGTAGCGATATTATTTATAACAATCGTTTTGAGTCAATTCAGGACGAATTTTTGTATAACCGTTTAGGTTACGCAGGCCTTTCACACGAAAAGTACGGTCAACTTACCATTGGTAAACAATGGGGTGCATGGTACGACGTAGTTTATGGAACAAATAATAGCTTTGTATGGGATGGTAATGCAGCAGGTGTTTACACCTATAACAAAGACGATGGCGCTGTAAATGGCACTGGCCGTGGTGATAAGTTAGTGCAGTACCGCAATAGCTATAACGATTTTAGCTTTGCAGTACAAGCGCAGCTTAAAAACAGCGAGTTTTATACCTGTGACGTAAGCGATATTTCAGAAGAAGAATGCGAAACGCTTTGGAACTCTGGCGATAGTGCAGCCCAAGAAGTTGAATTTAACTACACATTTGGTGCATCTGTTACTTATACCCCTACCGATATGCTAACGCTTACGGCAGGNCAGGTGTTAACCGAGGTGAGTTTGATTTAACGTTTGGCGATGGCTCTACTCGTAATGTTGAAGATCTTATTTACGGTGCCGGTATTATGTGGGGCAGCATTGATAAACGCGGCCTTTACGTTGCTGCCAACGTAAATAAAAACAAAAACCACGACACAGATAACATTGGTCGCTTAATTAAAGACGCAATTGGTATAGAAACATTCGCATCATACCGTTTTGATAACGACTTTCGCCCTTTTATTGCCTACAACGTGTTTGATGCCGGCGATGATTACGTAATTCAGCCAAACTTTAACGCCGATCCTGACGATGTATTTAAGCGTCAGTTTGCTGTTATTGGCCTACATTACTTAATTGACGAAGCCACTATTGCCTACATAGAAGCACGTAAGGACTTTAGTGACTTTGAAAGTGATAACGACGATCAACAAGCACAAATGGAGCAGTCGGAAGACGACGGTATAGCATTTGGTTTTAGATATAAGTTCTAAATATAAGCTCTAAATATAAGTTTAAAAACGACTACAACTTCCCTAAGCACAACCCTTTTAGCCCTTTTAACTTTTTTAACTGGGCTTTTTTTATTTCGCCATACTTTGTTGAATATTTGGTTTTGCATTTAAGGCTATTTCAACAAATGCATTAACAGCCGCACTGGTATTGTTTTTTTAATGTGTAATACCATCAACTCACGATGCCCCTATTTTTACGTCTACCGTTTGCTGCCCAATACAATGAACGAGCAAAATTTTAACGAATCACAAATAGGTTAACTACTCGCATCTATATCTTTATTGGCTGAAGTTACCGTAGACTTGATTATTTGCACTACTTTCCTGATTACTTTTTTCTAATTTGACTCCATTGCTAAGTTTAGCATTATAGTAATATTTAGTATGATGTGTTCTTTTACTATAAAGCCACCAGCTAATATATAATAATTGCATTAAGAGTATAAAAGATGGTGAAACTATATTGAAATTGCAAAGTACTTACACTGTCTATTGCTGATCACAAAGGCGTAAGGCTAATTAAAAGCAGTAACAAATAGATGTGATATATACTCATAGGTACTGACAGCATTCTAACTCAATATCTATCAACTGTATATAAACACAGTGCGCGTATTTACCGTGCAAAAATAAATTAAAACAACTTCCCTTTGTAAGCCGTTAATAACATTAAACTAAGTAAAGTGCTATGAAGCTGATTCGTTATCATAACTAGTTAAAACACCGGTAGCTGTGTATACATACAGCCACCACTAAAACCTATCTAACCTACTTTTTAATAAACGCACTAAAACCAGCTAATGCCTTTGATACACTCAGTGTTGGATTATCTGAATGCTCAGCACCTTCGTTTATAGCGCTTTGCCACACAAGGTTATTATTAGGGTTTGCTGTTAAAGCAGACTCTAAATTATCAAACGCTTTTAACATTAACGGATGCTCTGATCCACCCACCGAAAGGTATAAATAAGTAGGCGACTTAATTTTATTTGCTTGAGTAGTTAAAAATGCTTCTACATTATTAACCACTGTCATATCGTCATACCAAGCCGCTGGGCTAAAGGCAAAGTAGCCATTAAACAGTTCAGGCCTTGTATGCAGTGTATAAAGTACAAAGCTGCCACCGGCCGAAAAACCACTTAACACACGGTTATTACTAAGCTTATATTTTGCTGATAAATAAGGGAGTAACTCAGTTTCAATAAACGCTAAAAACTTGTCGGCTTCACCATTTGGCTCTATAAGTGTTTCACCTTCTGGGCGCGCTTGTGTATTTACATCTTGGCGAGCATAAGGAGGCACTAAATCGCGATTACGTGTATCTGTAAAAAACAAATTAGGAATAGACACCAATATAGCCTTATCCCCTTTTTCGCTCTTAGCTTGTTTTGTAAGTGCTTTATCCCATGTATCTAAATTAAAGTTACCGTCGGTTTTAATAATTAACGGATACGCTCTTTTAGGATTGTAATTAGCGGGTAATCTTATAAACACTTTGCGCGACTCATTAAGCACGCTTGAGTTAAGTGTTACATCGGTATAGGCCGATACATAATGGTTGTAATAACGTATAGCTAAAATACCGATAGCAAAAATGACTACGGCTAAACTTAAATTAATAAAATAGTGTTTTGTTATTTTTATTGCCATGCGGCATTCCTTTAAATGTTTAGGAGTTATTTAATCGAGCTTAACCCATTGTTTTATTTCAAGCGCGGTCATAATAAGCTCAACCGAAAATGCGGCTAAAATCATCCCCATAACACGCGTTAAAATAGACGCGCCGCCAGTACCAATAAGCTTAATTATTTTACCCGAAAGCAGCAACAATATTAATGTAATGCCAAGCACTCCAAGTGTAACAAGCGCTGTGCCTATTTGAGTGGTGATTGGGTGTATGTGGTTATCGGTAAGGAGTATCACCGCCAAAATAGCACCTGGTGTGGCCGTTGCTGGTATAGCTAGCGGAAACACCGCAATATCGTGATCGGGGTCTTGTTTAGCTTTGTTAGAATCGTTTCCAAAAATCATTTGAAGGCCAAACAAAAACAATATAATACCGCCACCTAACTGAAACGACACCAATCTAATTCCCATCGCATTGAGTATTAGCTGCCCTATTAAAATAGAACCCAATAATACACAGCCTGCATAAAGCACCGTTTTAAAAGCTGTTTTACGACGTTGTTTATCGGTTAAGTGAGAAGTAAGCGCAGCAAACAACGCCATCGTGCCTATTGGATCAATGGTAGCCCAAATAACAAGTGCATCTTGAGAGAGTTTTTCTAGCATATAAAATCCTTGTTAAGCGTAAATATTTAATAAAACACGGGTAACAAATTCATTTGCTTACGCTTAACTATAATAGAAAGCCGTTATTTTTTGTATTTTATTTACACTCGCAAAGATTTAAAGATTTGTCGTTTTACGTTAAAGCGATTTATGCCAAATAGAATTTTCTCTTAAACTAAAGCCTAACTTCATAAGTAAATTATGAGAGCGTGCATTGTGTGCACTCACCTCAGCCGATAAATGTTTAAGCGGAATATGCTCAAGTAACTCTTTAGTGAAACCAGTGACTACTTCAAACATTACGCCTTTATCCCAAAAGTCGGGGTGCAGCTCAAATCCTATAAATGCATTACTTTTACAGGGCGTTAAATTATAAAGCCCACAAGTACCCATTAACTTTCCAGATGTATTATGTTCAATTGCAACTCTAATCACTTCGCCTTCGTAATAGGCGCTAATATCATCTTGTATTAATTGTTTAATTTGTGTTTTGCTAAGAGGTGTTTCGTAGTCGTTAAATTCTGACACGTGCGGATGGTTTAAAATATTAAATAAACACGCAGCGTGTTTGTGGGTAATTAAACGCAGCGTAACGCGTTCAAGCTTTGTGGTATTAAACATTTTATTTAAGTGGTTAGTTAAATTAGCTCTTTATGGGCAAGCATTATTAACTTACCATACCCCATTAACAAGCATTATCTTTAAAGCAAAAAGAGTAGATAACGTAATGAGTGACGATTTTAAAGTAATACAACCCACTACCACAGTATATTGCCCAAAGCGCGGCGAAGGCTGGACCTTAACAGGCATTACTAATATTAACGAGTTTACCTCAGTAATGTTTGACGGCACACGCTATACACTTCCAGCACGCGAAATAGTAGAAGAACTTCTCCCTAACCAACTAGCGCGAGAACAAAATAGCTAACCAAACACATACGCATTAAAAAGGCTGCAATTTTGCAGCCTAGGGTCTGTTGATCTTTGCGGATTGAAATTTGTTCAAACTAGGGGCTATTTAATCGCGGCGCGAGGTTTGTAACCTAGTGGGCTAAGTCAAAACCGAGCAACAAAGAGTAAATAGCCCCTAGGAAGAACCCTTTGGGCAGCGCCTGTTTGGCATTAATGCTACGTTATCGCCTATTTATGGGGAATAACCACACTGTATAGGCTCTGCCTTGCCTAAATACCAAACAGACTGCTGCAAATTTAACCTTGAAAGATCAACAGACCCTAGTATTTAATTAACTAGTTAAAACGCTTCGTCTTCGCTGTAAACATTAACGTTTAACTCGTCTTCATCTTCAAATACTACAAACGAAATAGGCTTACAGCATACTTGGCAGTCTTCTATGTATTGCTCATCAATATCTGCTGCATCAAGTAATACTTCTATACTTTCGCCGCAATAAGGGCAGCTTATTGATTTTTCAGTTAACTGGTTCATTTATCACCTGCTAATTTATATCTCGAATGTTGTCACTTTAATGAACAAGCCAGCATAATTCAACACCCCATTAAATAACACTTATATGGCTAAACTAATTAAACCATGCTGCTCACTTATAAAGTGATCTAACGACAAGCCCTATCACTATAAAACTTACTTAAGCACATTATTTTGCACCATAGATAAGTGTTAGCCTGATAATACAATGCCTCTACAATGAAATAGTATTAGCACTTAGCGGGTCTAACTTTACAAGCATTTATAAACTCACTCTACAGGTGGATAATTTTATGAAAAAATCACTCGCACTCGCATTAACATCTGCCGCAATATTGTTTAGCACATTTACTCATGCAGCTAAAACCGAAAAAGCCGTTCTAGCTGGAGGTTGCTTTTGGTGTATGGAAAGCGACTTTGAAAAACTAGAAGGCGTAACCGATGTAATATCGGGTTTTACTGGCGGNCCCAACGTACAATGGTAATCATAAAGGCCATTACGAGGCCGTAGAAATTACTTACGACCCAGCCATAGTAAGCTACAAAGGCATACTTGATCATTACTGGGTTAATATTGATCCTTTTGATGCCAGAGGCCAATTTTGCGATAAAGGCCCTAGTTACTTAAGTGCTATATTTGTTGAAAACGACGAACAACGTAAATTAGCTGAAAAAACAAAAGCTGCAGTAGTTGCCGAGTTCCCTAATCAAACTGTGGTTACACCAATACTAAACGCAAGTACCTTTTACCCTATTAAAGGAAAAGAAAGCTTTCATCAAGATTATTACAAAAACAACCCAATCCGTTACAACACCTATCGCTGGCGTTGTGGTCGAGATAGCCGCCTAGAAGATATTTGGGGCGACAGAGCAACTCATTAATTACGTCTAATTAGGTATTTCACTGTAAAAGATTAAAAAGCCGCTTAAATTAGTCGCTTTTTAATCTTATTAGTTATTTCGAGATTCTTTAATAAATCGATATCTAAATTCAGATAAATAACCAACAATGCTAACAAGCAAAGCAGAATTAAAATCACCATTCACAAGCTGTGTCCAAACACTTCCCTCTCCATTAAAGCTAATGTAAATAACCATAATAAAAGCAAGAAACGCTGAAACTTGATACATCCAAGAATATTCACCAAAAAATTTCTGTGTCACACTTTTTTCTTTTAATTTATCTTTCACAATTAATCTCCATTTTATATTGCTATTAAATCCTAGCTATAACATTGGCAAAACAAGGAATTTATAATAAAGGTTTACTTATCCACCGTCTATTTCATAAAGCCTTTGTTATTAAGTTAAGTGTTACTTGTTGATGCAAAACAGCGCTAGACAGACCCTAAAAACCTAACGGTTTATAACCAATGTAAAAAGGCTGCTTAAATAAAGCAGCCTTTTCATTTGTATCATTTTAATGTGTACGTTTAAAACTTAAAAGTCGCACTTAACCTTACGCTACGCGGTGTCCCCGGTTGAACCCACGCATCAGCAAATGAGTTAGTGTAATAGGTTTCATCAAACAGGTTATCTACCTCTGCGCGTAAACCAAATGCTTTAGTTACGTCAACATCAACAAATGTACGCGCTGTTGTGTAATTTGGTAACTCAAAATCGGTACCAAAAAAGCCGTTTCGTGAGCCTACATAAACTAAGCCTCCACCAAATTTAACGGCTTTACCATATAATTCAGACGATTTAACTAGTTGTAAACTAAATTGATGCTCAGGAATATTTAATAAAGAGCTTCCCGCTTCTACTGTATAACCAAAGTTCGCATCAAAAAATGAGTTTTCAATGGTTGCATCAACATACGCATAAGATAACCAAAGGCTTATATCATCAGTAAGATCACCGTTTATATCAATTTCTATGCCTTTGCTTTGTGCTTCGCCAATTGCAGCAAAAGTAAATGCAGTGGGATCGTCAACTACCAACATATTGTCTTGTTCTACTTTAAATACAGCAACGGTGCCAAACAGTGCGCCATCGTTTAAAGTAAATTTAACGCCTACCTCTGACGACGTTGATTGATTTGGCTCAAAACCATCGCCATTTGTATCAGTGCCTGATAAAGGCCTAAAATTTTCGCCATAAGCAGCATAAACAGATAAAAACTCACTCGCCTCATACACGACACCAAACTGCGGACTAACACGCGATTCGTTTTGCTTTGATTGAGTATCAGCTAAACGGTTATTAAGTGTTTGTTCGTAGTCATCAAAACGTGCACCTACACGTATATCTAGCTTATCGGTTAGGCTTATTTGGTCTTGTATAAATATCCCTAACGACTCTTGCACTTCTAACTTATCGGTATTGGCCGTTGGCGTAGGTAACTCATACGCACCATACACGGGGTTAAATACATTAATATACTGATCGCCACGCACGCGAAGAACAAATTGATCATTTTCGAATTTATCAGAGTCCACACCAATTATTAAACGATGCTCTAACCCAGCAACCTCTAAATTACCGGTAACTTCTGCACGGTATACTTGGTATGTAGCATCGTAATCACGATAACGCCTAAAGCGATTTACCTCGCCATCAACAACACCTGCAAAACCGGTTTCGGTAGCAAAACCCTCAAGCGATGTATCACGATAGTTAGCGCCCAGTAATACGCTCCAGTTATCATTAAAGTCATGAACAAACTCTAATTGATGACCAAGTACATCTGCCTCTATTGGGCCATCACCTGGTTCTCCTAAAAAGCGACTTTCTGGTATTAAACCAAGTTCACCATCAATAGCTAATACACCTCTATCAAAAGGGACTTCTTGGTCGCTGTATTCAAGCTCATATATTAGTTGGCTATTATCATTAATATTCCACGTTATTGATGGGCTAAAGCCTTGTTTAGTTGTTTCTATCGTATCGCGAAAGCTTTTCGCGTCTTCATAAAAACCAACCAGTCTAATTGCTACATCGTCGTTAAGGGACGTTGTGTAATCTACATCAGCACGGTAGGTATCAAAACTGCCTACGCTTAGCTTGAGCTCGCCACTTGTATCAAATGTTGGGCGTTTAGTAACAAGGTTTACTGTACCACCAGGCTCTCCTCGGCCAAATAGTGCAGCTCGTGGGCCTTTTAAAACCTCAACCGACTCAATACCCGACAAATCGCGCGAGCCACCAAAACCACGCCCGGCATTAAACCCATTTACAAGGTAATTACTTGGTAAGTTTTCATCGCCTACAAAACCACGCAGCGCAAAGCTATTCCAAAGTCCACCAAAGTTATTTTGTCGTGCAACCGACGCCGACAAATCAAGCGCTTGGTTTAAATCTATCGCACCTGCGTTTTCAAGGGCTTCTAAATCTATTTTCAGTTCTGATTGCGGTGTTTCTAACGCACTAAATTTACCTTGATACGCTTGGCGCGAGCCGATTACAGCCAATCTTTCTATAGGGCTATTATTTGCGTTGTCATCTTTTTGGTTTTGCTCAACTGCCATAGCATGGCTGTTAAATAAACTGACTAAGCATGCGCTTAAATAGGTTAGCTTTAGCCCTTTATTATTGGTATTCATTATAAACCTTGTTAATTAGTTAACTGATAAATTTTCTTTTAGCTTAACGCCTGTAACTTCAGGCTCATCCATTTCATTAAGCATTGTTTTTTTAAAGCTAGGCATATTCTCAAGCGCCGCTTTTGGTGGGTTACCCTTTATAAAGAGCCAAGGGTAGTAAAACTCCCTTAAACTTTTATGAAATCCTCGCATACGGTATTCGTATCTAAATGCAGCTAAAGCATCAGTGCTCGCCAGTCGTGTAAAACTGCGTTGTAACAGCAATGGTGGTGAAAACCACGATACAATTCCCGCTAATTGATACTTTGTATGCGCTGCATCACGATACGCATGTGAAAGTTCACCTGCTTTTTCGTCTCCAACTTGCTGAAATGCGTAATACCATCTCCACTCAAACTCGCTTTGCATATCAACGTGATCTTTCCACTGTCGATTTGATGCAACAAAAGCATCCATTGTGGTTTTCTTTGGTAAGTCCCATGCATCGTTAACGGCCTCTCTTTGAGTAAGCACAATGTCGCCGCCCTTTGGTGAGTGCACCGTTTTGTTTATAACTAAATCGCCTAAAATAGGAATAATAAAAGCAACTAACACCCAAAAACCAATTAACGTTGAAGCAACACGCGGCGCACTGCTGGCGTTTTTACCCCACCACACACTGAGCGCAGTCCAAAACGCAATGTAAATTACACAAATAAAAGTAACAAACCCCACATCAGCAAGGGCCGAATGACTAAGCAATGTACCTATATAAAATGGCAGCATTAAACACACTATTACTGCAATCAACCTCACTGCTATTCGCGCCCCCCATAATGCAAAGTACGACTTAGCAGTAGTTACTAATAAATCATGCCTACCGCTTGTTCGCTCATTAGCAAATAAATCATGAAATAGTAAAATAACTATCAGCGGTGCTAATGCACTTACTACAAATACAAAATCAATTTTACCCGCCTGCGCTAGCTCTGCGTTTTGCGCATCGCTTTCGTAAATTTGTCCCTCTAGCGCAAGTAGGTTTAAGCGATGTTTCCACGGATAAATATCGCGCTCGCCTAAAGCAGCAAACGCTAAATTTGAAGGCGATGAATACGTTAAGTGAAAACTGTAATAGGCAAGCGAGCCTGGGTCTTCGTATTTATGTTGAACGTTAGTTAAGTCTGTTAAATCGGCGGCTTTTAAGCGCTCAATAGTTTGCTTTTGCTGTGTTACTTCACTAAGTCCGCTGAAAACTGCAAACCCCGACATTACAAAGGTACACACTAGTAATACCACTAAGTATTTTTGGCGAAGTAAAAAACGCCACTCACGCGCAAGCTGTTTTAATAGGTAACTCATAACAAACGCCTCCCTACAAATTTAATACCGCCTAACAGCACCGCAATCCAAAGAAATAACTGTAAAAAAGCAGGTATGCTTCGCTGCGCTCTCGCTTTTGAGCTGTCTACATTAAAAGTAAAGTCCTGCAGTATTTGCCAATTTTGAGCACTTACACGTGCCTTTTGGGTTGCAGCAGTATCAGCATTGCGGTTCATGTCGTCTTGGTAGCTAAGCTTTTCTACATGAACTTTGTTAAGCCCTTGCACAAAATCAAAACGTAACTGCTCGGTTTCGCGTAAAAAGCGATGATGGGTTTCAATACTCGTGCCTACCACAATCATCGATAACGACCGAATAGCCACCATAGGTGAAACCCAACCAAAATAACGCGATACCTTTGTTTGTTTAAGCTCAGCTTGCATACGCTGCTCAGCAAACTTATTGAGTACGCTTGTGAGTTTAGCCTCAGACTCGCTTGCCACTAGCCCTCTAAAATTAACGGGTAACTCATCAATACTGCTCACATTGTATTTATTAAGGAGCGATTGTTTAAATTGCTTAAATGCGGGGTCGTTTGTGTTGTGGCCGTCGCCTAGTTTTCTAAGTTCGGCTTTTACAGCAAAGTCGGTTTCTATTTTGCCTGCTGATGGCACTGCCGTGGAGGCTGTTGTACTTGCTACACGTGGGATTACAATACACAGTAAAATCCAAACAAAGGCAAGTGCTGTAAAGCTGCCGCTGTTTTTACTAAACACACTCGATGCCAGTAAAATAAGCAGCACCCACACAATTAAATATAAAGCGTAGCCAAGCACAAAGCTTGCAACCGCAAGTAAGCCTTCGCCTGAGCCAAGTGTAAATAAAGCCGATACCGTCAGCGGAGTTAAAATTAAAGCCACAACAGAAAGTAGCGCCAACCCTTTACCTGCAATAAGCGTTGCGCCCGATGTACCTTGCGATAACAAATACGAGAGTGTTTGTGACTCACGCTCGCGGCTAATACCGCTATAGCCAATTAATATCAGTAATAAAGGTGCGAGTGTTTGTACAATAAATGCAGGCGTTAAACTACCTAATTTAGTTAATGCAGTACCTTGGCGGCTATCTGCAAACATTGCGCTATTTTGTCTGTGCCCTTCTAAAAATATTGAGTTGCCTGTGTAGGCATCAATACCAGGGTCAAGCGTACTCAGTGGTGAAGGCGTTCTAAATGCATAATGCCCATAATGCACCATTCTGTGTGGATGACGGTCGGGTTGATCAACAAAGCTTTTATCGCTAGTTGCCTGTAACTCATGCCGTGTGTGGCTTAGCTCCATCATGGTAATAGCCGTTACAATCACCGAAGCAACCGTGAGCACCAAACCAATAGCAAGCACGGTCATTGCTAATTTTGAGCGAAGCCAATAACGCCACTCATCTTTGGCAACAATCACCACCTTTGAAAAGTTATTTATACTCATTAAGCACCTCTATTAGCGTGATGCCCAAATGCAGCGTGTACTTGCTCGGTATCAATACGCCCACTTTGGGGCGCATCATACTCTCCCACCAGCTCACCATTTTTAAGTAAACCAATACGATTTGCCACTTGGCACGCGCCATATACATCGTGCGTAACCATTAAAATAGTCGCACCAGTTAATGCAAGCTCGCGTACAAGTTGATTAAATTCATCAATGGCAACAGGGTCTAGGCCCGATGTAGGCTCATCTAGTAAAAATATCGGAGCTTCACGCAGTATCGCAAGTGCAATTGCTGTTTTTTGCCTCATGCCTTTTGAATAAGTTTGCATGTGGCGGTCCCACGCATCGCGCTGTAATGCAACACGATTAAAAGCCGCGTTAATTTGTTCATCTGATTTTTTAATATCAGCAAGTGATAAAAAATATTCAACATTTTCGCGAGCAGTTAAATGCGGGTAAAGTGTTGCCGACTCTGGCAAATACGCGGTTTTGCCACGTACAAAATCAAGCGCTTGAGTAACCTCTTTACCGGCTACTTTTACAGAGCCTTGAGTTGGTTTATTAAACCCGAGTAACGTTTTTAATGTAGTTGATTTACCTGCACCATTACCACCGAGTAGCGCATACACCTCGCCTGCAGCTACACTAAAGCTTAAGTTTTTTAAAATAGCGTTATTTTTAATACTAAAATTTAAAGAGCTCACTTCAATCATCGTATCGTTTAAAGTCGCGCCTCTGTTGCTAACGTGTTTATCAAACGTTTTTTGTTCAATTGGTGGTGTTTTATTAATCGCGGTAGGTGTTGTCACACTAAAACTCTAATTAGGGAAATTACATAGGAGTGAATGTTATACTATATCAAATAAGCATTGCAACAATATAACATTGTAAATTAACAAATAAGATAAATAACGTTACGTAGTTAATATA
This sequence comes from Pseudoalteromonas sp. TAE56, assembly GCF_000497955.1. NCBI lineage: Bacteria > Pseudomonadati > Pseudomonadota > Gammaproteobacteria > Alteromonadales > Pseudoalteromonadaceae > Pseudoalteromonas > Pseudoalteromonas sp. TAE56. The sequence continues at coordinate 10,621 of NZ_AUTN01000068.1, read as the reverse complement.
ATATTGCTTTGAGAGGTAAAAATTAAAGCAACTTAAAATAGCCTCTTTTATGTGAAACTTAGAATAGTGTTATGTTTTAAATTTACAATTTAAGTTAAATTAAAAACCAACACTAAAGAATGTAAGCTGCCTGTCCATGCCACCCTAATGCCTATGGTAAAAACGTATGTTAGTAAAGTTGGTAATTTAAAAAAATGTGCTATCTTTTTATTATCTATATCATAAAAATAAGCGCTAACATGTTGTTCCGAGGTACAATTGCCATAGCTATATTGGTAATTTCTGCTGCTAATAAAAGCTATGCAAATGAAATAGACGTGCAATTTAGCGGTTTTGCATCCTTAACACTCAGTTACACTGACGATTCAGATATCGCCTTTGCATCTAATTATTTAAACGAAAACGATACAGGCTTTTCAGCAACGCGTGATTCAATTTTAGGTGGGCAAGCTAATATCTCACTCTCAAAAAACTGGGACTCCGTGATACAAGTCGTTTTACAAGATCATACCTTTAAAAGTCTTGATAATTTTTTAGAGCTCGCCTTTGTACGTTACCGCCCCTCGCGCCATTGGGCTATCCGTGCTGGTCGGCTAAATAGCGATCTTTACTTACTCTCTGAATATCCTTATGTAGGATACGCCTACTTATGGATACGCCCTCCTCACGAATACTATTCTTTTGCAAACATTGCAGGAAATTACGACGGCGTGGATATTGAATACAGTAAAGCCATTGATGAAGGATTTTTACGCTTAAAGCTCGCCTATGGGAGCTCTACTGCAAAGCTGCAAGCATACAACAAAGACTTTTTTATAGATTTTGATAATTTAACAACCTTAAGTGCTACCTATTCACTGGATTCTTGGACAGTGCGCTTTTCACTTTCAAAGTCTGATTTTGGTGACTATAAGCTGGACTCACTAGATGAGTTTTTAGCTTTACTAGACGCTGTCCCACAAAGTATATGGCCACAAGCAGACACTATATCTAACAAATTTAATACCAAAGGCCACAGTATAGAATATGCCGCGTTTGGACTTACCTACGATCATGATAATTGGCTTATTCAATCTGAAGTAGGTATTTCAGAATCCGATTGGATAATTGCACCATCAGTTTTCAGTACTTATATTAGCGCTGGGTATAGGGTAAACAATGCAATATTTTACACGAGCTTTTCAGCAGCAAGAAATCGTCATGATGTTATACAAGTAAACGATCCTGTTTTTTCACCAGGCACACCCGAGCAAATTTCAGAACCAATACAACAGCTAGCACTTGCAACACAAGCTGCTATTAAAGTGCCTTATGTTCATCAGCATTCAATTAACATAGGTGTAAAATGGCAGCTATCGGAGCGCTTAGTGCTAAAAGCCCAACTAGACCGCTTTGATATAAAGCCCGTAGGCGCGGGGTTATGGAGCCTTAGTAATCCGGCTGATGTAGACGAAGGCCACAAAGTACATATGCTAAGTTTGAACGCTAGTATGGTGTTTTAACAATGATGAGCTATCGTAACGTACTCCTTTATCTGTTGCAGCCGCTATGCCTGCTCCTTGTTAGTGTTAATGCAAAATCTACAGAATTTGTAGTGGTGGTAAATAAAAGCAATACAATTAACGCCTTATCTAAGCGCGAAGTTATTGATATTTACATGGGCCGTTATTTAACGTTCCCTGATGGTGAAACCTCTAAACCACTCGATTTGCCGGCGCAATCCACGTTAAAAAATGACTTTTACCTACAACTGGTCAACAAAGATGAGCAAAAAATTAATGCTTATTGGGCTAGGTTATTGTTTTCAGGGCGCGCAAAGCCCCCAACACCCTCAACATCCGTTGAAGACGCGTTAAACAAAATAGCGGCATCACAATTTGCAATTGGCTATATTCCCCAATCGCAGGTTACAGACGCAGTAAAAGTGGTATACACATTTGATAAAAATTAGCCAAGCACTCTACGTACGCGTTGCTCTATCAATCGCCATTGTCGCTATTGTAGTTACGTTAGTATCGTCAACTCTTTCTTATTACTCGGGTTTTAAAGAAAAGAAAAACACCAATTACCTACTCGTGCAGCAGTTAGCACAAACAATGGGAAAAACAGCCGCAATAGCTGCCTACTTAAACGATCGTGAATTAAGCCAAGAAATTATTAATGGCTTACTAAGTAACGATTTAGTGCAAGGCGCAAGCCTAGAAGGAGAAGCAAACGCAAAAGGCGAAATGGAGTTATTTATTGCAAGTGGCTCTACTAACAAAAAAAATGAAGCTGTTTTAATTAAATTAATTCACCCCTTTATAGAAGGCTCCTTTATAGGTGTACTTGCCATATACCCCGACGATAAATTTATTGAACAACAAGCACAGTCATCACTTATAAAAGAATTTCTTTTAATGCTGATTCAATCAATCGTCATCGCTTTTTTTGTGTCGTTAGTTGTACGTAAATGGCTTACTCAGCCTATTCAAAACCTAACCGACAGCTTTGCGACAATTGACCCCACTAATCCCGAAACTATGACAATGCTAGAATTTAGACAAGGTAAGCGAGACGAAATAAGCAGGCTAACGCATGGTATAAACGCTCTAATGCATGAGTTAAAGTTAACCATAAGTAATGAGCAATCCCTTCGTAAAAAAACTCAAGAACTAGAAGCTAAATTTAGACTTATTTTTGAACAAGCCAGCGCCGGTATTTGTTTATTAGATGACAATAATATTATCACCACCTTTAATCCCGCGTTTAAACATTACTTTACCGTACCCGGCGAAGAAGAATTATCAACCTTGCACTTTCCTGCTCTATTAAATAACGTAGATGAGTTACAAAGCCTGCTTGCAGATATTCGTTGTGATAAAAACCCGCCACAAGCGACCCTAGATATAGAGTGTAAAGTGGGCCATAAAACCATTTGGTTGCACTGCTTATTTGTAAGATTAACTGAGCAACGTGAAACAAAGCGAAGCGCTCATCAAGAACACTTAGTTGAAGTCATTTTACATGATGTAACTGAGCGCGCAGAACGCGAATTTCAAACCCGTTTTGAAGCCGATCACGACCCGCTCACTGGCTTATTAAACCGACGCGCCGGTGAAAAACGCCTTAAAAAAGCACTACGTGAATGTATTAAACATAATGAACATTTAGTGCTTATGATGATTGATTTAGATAAGTTTAAACCCATTAACGACACCTACGGCCACGAAGCTGGCGACAAAGTGCTAATTGAAATAGCGCATAGATTTAAAACACTTTTTCATGAAAAAAACGACATGTGTATCCGCCTAGGCGGTGACGAATTTATTGTTGCACAGCAAATTAAAACCTACGATAAAACGGCAACACAACAAAAAGCGAACGCCTTACTCAATGAGTTAAAACACGATATTAATATTGCGCAAAATAAAACATGCGCAGTAGGTGCAAGCATAGGTATTGCAGTGTCCCCAAATGATGGCAACGAATTAGTTGCGTTAATGGTAAACGCAGACAATATGCTCTACCACATAAAAGAAACAGGCCGAGGGAAAATTGCATTTTATGACGATATAAAAAATTAGATGGCGTGAATTAGTAACTACATAGTAAATGCTATAGTGTTTTTATGGCTTTCAAATAGTCTTTATTATAAAAATAAGCCGCTAACCCAAAATAAGAAATAGCACCTAAATAAGCAATTGGAAAGTGTGAATATACACTGAGGTAAATAAGCAATAATATAAAAAACAGACTAATGCTAAAGCAAACCACTGCCAAAAGCCTGCCTAACCAACGTATAGATTGGGCTGCTATATTTAAAACAAACAAAGCAAGAGCACCAAGCGCAATAATTCCTACAGCGTTTAAATCTTTGCCATGTTCTAAACCGTCAACGCTATAGTACATCATGTAATGAGCAAGCGGAGTCAGTGCTAATAAAGCCCAGAAACCATAACTGCTCCATGTTGATGAAACAAAGTACTCACTACCAATATTAGGCGCAGGAAACGATGCTTTATATCTATTTTGGTTCATGTGGATTCCAGTTAAGCCGTTTTATAAGTTGATAGCTAGGCTTTTAGTAAAAATACAAAAGGCCAATAGGCAATAAAAACTATCTGTATTATTGATTTTTATCAAAAAAATTACAACTTGCTCGCACCACTAACCACAATACAGAATAACAATTGTACTATTAGCGATTAATCAAAGTAATACAAAATCTATTTAAAAAGAACATTGAACAATAAACTTTTCAATTGTTAGAATGCCCTACTTTTTCCCATCAAGAGATATAATGGCAAACTTCAATACTCATCTTAATACTGCCGTAATCATCACAGGCTTAGCATCTGCCACCTTATTATCTGCAGGACATATTGAATTAAAGGGCGCGCTCTGGTTATGGTTTTTAGGCTCAATCGGCGGCTTATTACCCGACATAGATTCAGATAACTCAACATCACTCGATACTATTTTTAACTTATTTGCACTCAGCGCTGTATTACTGGTACTGCATTACATAACCACCGAGCTCATTATGACAATTAGCTTTATCGAGTTAATCGTAGTGCCCTTATTGGTTTACGGATTTATGAAATATATTATTAGGCCCATTTTTGAGTGGATCACAGTACATAGAGGCAGTTGCCACTCTTTACTATTTATACTGTTATGCGCACTATTAACGACTCAAGTAGTATGGAAACTAAATGACCAATCAACAACCCAAGCAGCCGTTTTTGCCTGGTTAACGGGCGGGTTTATTTTACTAGGCGGGTTAATTCATTTATTGCTGGATGAAATTTACAGTGTAGATTTAAGCAATGTCACCATTAAACGCTCTTTCGGAACAGCTTTAAAAATAGCCGACTTCGATAACAAATTAATTACGCTAGCATCAGTTATTGCCATTGCAGGTTTAATCTATGTTGCGCCCCCTACAAAGCAAACTATTACAGCATTAAGTGACTGGTCCCATTTTACGTTTTTATCTTAACGCCGTAAATATTAAGCCGTTTAACCACATACTCAAAATGTGTGCCCTCTTGATAATTAAGATAATTAAACGTTGATTTACTGAGAGGGAATTAGTCGCTGCGCTTTTAGAGGGCATAAATGGCTTGAATCAAAACAGTTTTACAATTTAAGTTTTGATTTAAAAAGCCAAAGCTTTAGCCTATTTATTATTAATTAATACTTTTATAGGTTTAAGTGAAATAATTAAATAGCTTTACCTGTCTTATAGGCTAAGTGTAAAAGCTAATTAGCTAAAAAGCTCCCTGTTTGATGTATTCAAACCTGTAGAATCTTTTTAAAGCATTAAATATAAAATTATAAGAGGTAAATAATGGAATTTACGAATAAACGCACCATGCTAATTACAGCATCTTTATTATTGGTATTGGCGATATCACAGGGTATTTATTCTGTTCTTTACAGTGCAGAAATTAGTTTTTCAAGGCAGGTGGCTTGGGGGCTAGAAGCACTGGTATTTACTTTACTTGTTGCCTTTGCAGGCACATCTATGGTGCAAGCAAAAAACGCTCAACTAGGCTGGTCGGCAATCGCGTTTAGTGCGGTACTTAACATAGTACAAGTGAGTATTGGCCTTACTTTGTTTTCTACATTTGGAAAAGTTGCGGGCACAGTAGAAGGCGCACAACCTTTAATTGGTGGCGTGGTTTCTTTGTCATTCATGATTTACTACGCAGCTAAATTATTATTGGGATTAGCAGCTCTTGTTTTTGGCCTGTCTTTTATAGCTAAAGGCGGCAAAGCAATTGGCGGACTTACAGCCTTAGCTGGCGGAGTTGCAATGCTTGCCAATGGTATTTTAATTACCTTTGGCCGTGATGGATTCCTTCCATCAGCTGTTGCTGGCGCTTCAGGCATGATTGCAACGTTACTTTTAGCAATATGTTTAATAAGCCTTTACCGTAAAGCAGACTAAGGTTTAATACCTTACAAGTAATGTGCTTATTTAAATAAGTTATAAACATCGGCGTGTATTAGAGAGCTAATTCGCCGATGTTTTACGTTTAAAGTGACGCCCACTTTCAACTTAAAGCGTTCGTCTACCGCACCCCAAGTTAATGCCCTCTTCGTAATCTCTAAAGACTAATTCACAAAGAGGTTATGAGGCGCTTCGCTTTTAGAGGGTAAAATAGCTTATATCAAAGCTATTCGACTAATTTAAGTTTTGATGTGTGAAGTCAAGATTTGACTTCATTTATTCTCGTAAATTCTTGTTACTTACGCTTTTTAACAAATCGAATTTCGTAATGATATAAACAGGTTCTTTTTTACATTCGACTTTATAAAGATATTGATTTTTAAGAAAATTAGTTTTTTCTTTTATTAAACTAATTTGCTCCCATGGTATTAAAAAACTCCTGGGAAATAGTAGAATCAACATCCGTTTTTGGCTTATAAATATACCTTGCTGAAATGATTTAATATTTAGCCAAGTCCGATATTCACTGTTTTTCTCACGAGAAATATCTGCCACATTCGTCAAGTACATACTGCTTGATTTTAAAAGTGAGGAATCAGAAATAATTAAATCCGTTTTATATTCTCTAGCTAGTTTAGGGTAATACCCAATAATGCTTTGGATATAATTGACTAAAATATAGAACAATAAAAATAAAATTAAGCATATAACAAAGTCCATTTTTTAATACTCCGAAAACTTGCTCTGCTCTGCACTGCTGACTAAGCTGAAATTTAAGATGGGTGTCTTATTAATTGTGCTACGAAGCTCATTAGGAGCATGGCGCATGATAACCATGACGCCATAGCTCGAATATATGTAAGTACCTTTGCTTTTAAGCAAGCTTGTGACGCATCATTACTCTGATATGAGATAAATTATAATAAAAGCATCAACTTTGATGTTTGTATACCAACTCGTCTTGACTTCAAGGGAGCGCCCATATATGTCAGTGTAAATCGTTTTATAAAAATCTACTGTAAGCTGCTATCCGCTAGTATTTTCTCAGTGACTCTTTTATAGTCCTGACCCAAAGCAATACGAATATCTATATCATCACCTAGCTGCTCTAGCTCCTCAGATACGCAATAGAGCTTCGATTCAGACGACCGGCTTAGGTTAGCTTTTGCGGGAGTCCAAACATTAACTTCCAAGTAACTAAAATCAAACATACCTAATTTGTTCAGAGAGTTGAGTTCAGTTGCTTGCCGTATGATTCTATTCTGTTGCAAAGGAAATGAAGAGCTATCGGGATCTAACGCTCCAAAGTTAAAGGCTATATTGTTACCGACATATCCAATACTTGCCGCTTTCGCACCCTCTCGAAACTTGAATTCACGATTAAAGTTATTTGAAAGACTTGCTCTGAATTTCAATGTTTCCGTTCTAATTGTATTTGCCCAAACCTTAGCCTGAGATTCTGTTCTACTTCTAGTTATTCCATCCTCACCGCTTATAAAAAGAGCTGAAAATACAGAGTAATTTTTTCTAACTTGATAAATTATTGATTCAAGGTCTTTGTCAAAAGTCTCTACAGTATCGCCGATGAAAACCCCCTTAACATTAGGAATAAAAGTTTCGAACTTGTTCGTTGCACGAACATGAGTATCAAAGCTCATAAGCACAAGGTTAGCCAATGAGTGCAAATCATTTCCTTTGTTACCAAATACTTTATTCAGTGCATCAAAGGGCAAGGTGTTAACAACTTTTATCGTTCCATCAATAGCCCTGAAAACCAACCCAATAGTAATTCGTTCTCCAGAGAAAGTAATTGGCTCAAGATAGACAGGTACCCAGAGAGCTGAAAACGTATTTGAAAAATCTGGCAAACTAAACTTCAAACTAGCTGAGGAATTCCCAATTTTTGACATAATAACTCTACCGAATAATCTATTCTTTCTTGAAGGAACTTGGCGATGTCTTCCACGTTAACATTGCTGTCAATCATTTTATAGAAGCCGCTAGCATCCAAACTATCATAATCTACATTATGGGCTTTAGTCATTAATGTAGCCGCCTTTTTCTTCATTTCGTACTTTTCACTGAGTTCTTTTTGGTGGGCAATACTCTCATACAAAGCGTTATGCGTTTCCACCTTTGCATCATGCAACGCCCAACGAGGCATATAATCCCCTGTCAGGGCAGACCCGTGATCGATTAACCAAAAATCATTATCCGAGGGTGAAAATAGGTAGTTGCACATTGTTCTATCGGGATTTGCAATCCACTCATCGAAGGCAATAACTAAATCAAGATTTTCCCATGCATCAAATAGAGCATTTGCTTTATTATCATCTATTACAAGTAATCTCTCGAAGCTCATAACATCCGGATCAGGGCTACCGCTTGCAAAAGCTAACATTTCGCCGCGATTAGCAAACATCGATTCCTTTTTTACTTTTTCTGGTAAGTTGTCCGTATTGACATAAACTAGATAGCAATCAGGGATATTTAACCCAAGTGCTTTACCCACCTGCGCGCAAGCAAGCTCAGCTATTGTTTGGCGATAATTGTTTGTTAACTTGATATATGCATTAACAGAACGAGGTTCTGCTCTCAATGAAACTTTCCACGTTTCGGCTTGAGAACCAGAATGCTCTCGCCCAAAATACGTTGAAACAATCGTATATGGTACGCTTTTCAACTTAATTTTTTTTGTCATCTCGTGATGAATTCCTTATTTTTTATAGCGACTTGCTAAACAGTCTAAATAAGTTGGCTAAAATTACAGCAAAATGTTGGGCGTGATCTTCACCCGATTTAATGGCTTGTTAGCTTTACATACCACCAGAGCGAATAGTTCTTAAGGATGTAATCTTTTCTGCCATCAGGCAATCTTCAAAACGATAAAATTCACCAGTTTTATGAATAAAGCCTTTTTCCCACTCTAATAGTAAAGTTTCCAACCTTTCGCTATGGGAAGTTAATTGAATTAAAATAAATTTTACGTCCATTGGTATTTGTAACCAAGCATCATCACGGGTTGCGTACTCAGTTTCACTACTGTTGTGATAGTTAACATCATTACCCGCACCATCATCTTTGCACCAAACACTATAAATACATAATTTTTCAAGAGCTTTGCCTATTAACTCAATTTCTCTCTGATTTAATAAAGTGTTTCTTTGAAAGTCTTTGACTGTATTAGCAATATCATTTGCTTTAAATACAGCAAAAACTGAAGCAATAGCTGCAATTGCAGAAATTATTGGGGCTATTAATTTTAAAATTTCTATCACAATACAATTTTCGTTCATATAAATACCTAAAATCGATTTATAAAATTACCATTCATTTTTAAACCGTGAATCGTTCTCGCAAGGTTTTCCATCGCCATCACCATCCATTTTTGTATTCGGGCAATTATTTATAAAAAATACCGCCTCTTCGCGTGAGCGCATTTCAGTACAATATTGCCTGCCATCACACGTAAAGTTTTGTGTGCTTTTTGGAATAACGACTTTTGGGTATTGTTCATCAAAAGTAGCTAAATCGTCATTGGTAATAACGGGAGTTTGGCTGCTTGAGTAAGTGTTGTATTTATTAATCGCATAAAAGCAAAGTGCAGCAATAAGCGCTATTGAGGCAACTTTGCCTAAAAAGCTACTGGCAAAATTAGATTTAGCAATGCGGTGCGGCTGGTTATTGTGTTTTTGATAAGGTGCTTTAAGCTCTGCAACGCCTTCTATACGGCAGTTAATTGCTTTGGTTTTACCGTCGGGCTGTGTTGCCACTTCAAAGTAAATGGTGTCGCCAACTTTAGGCTTGCGGCTCATGTGTTTGAGCGCTGATATGTGTATAAACGTGTCGTGTTCTAAGGTGTCTGATTTAATAAAACCAAAACCTTTGTCGGTTTTCCACGTCTTTAACAATCCTTTGTGCATGTATCCGCCTATTATGCTTAAGCTGCGTTTTACGCAAATTCCATTTAATTAACACTTGTTATTATACGTTCCTAAATTAAAACCATGCAACCGATTATTCATATTGTGTTAATTTTTTACGCTTTACCTATTTAAATAAACTTAAAAATAAACGTGCTAAAAAACACTAAACCTCAACCTGTTTTATTTATAATTTGCGGCCATATGTCCTTTAATTTACATCAACCACTGCGCACTCACTCATTAGCTTAACACCTTGTTTACACTGATTTTTGTTATTAGTTATTTCTATCTGAATGATGCTTTTTTAGTATGATTTTTCATTCGTTATTTACTTAATTTATCTATACAATCCACACCTTATTTTTACGCACGAATTTCAAGTGATTATCTTATGCTACTAACCGTTGTTTATATTATTGGTATTACTGCAGAAGCCATGACTGGCGCACTTAGCGCAGGGCGAATGAAAATGGATTGGTTTGGCGTAGTGCTAGTAGCCAGCGCTACAGCAATTGGCGGTGGCAGCGTACGAGATATTTTACTAGGCAATTACCCGCTTACGTGGGTACAACACCCAGAGTATTTATTAATTACCTGTATTGCCGGTATTGTTACTACGTGGCTGGCTAAATGGGTGGTTAAATTTAAAGGCATATTTATGCGCTTAGACGCCCTTGGTTTAGCTGCCTTTAGTATTATTGGCTGCCAAGTGGGTCTAAATATGGGATTACATTATGGTATTTGTGTTGTGGCA